>CAZCYG010000001.1:0-17896 GCA_964502795.1 uncultured Candidatus Saccharibacteria bacterium
CTGCTGAGCCTGCTCGCTACTATACGTTTTTGGCAGTTTACTGACTGTTTTGATACCCGTAATAGTCGCTTTGTGCTGCGCACGTTTGGCGCTGCGAGTAATTTTGGCATTCCATAGTGACGCCCGACCAAGTGATTCGTTGACTGCGCTCAAACGACCCGTCTCTCGACTCGACGCCTGTTCACGACGATGCTGACGACCAGAACGGCGAGATGCCGCATGCGACGAACCACGTGACTCTTTCAGTAGTCCCATGATCTCATCCAAGTGCTGCGCAGGATTATAGAAGGCTTCTTTGTCACTCTCGGATACTGTCTCTTCAAACAGACGTTGCGCGTCCATCGCCCACCGAATCTGAGAATCTCTGTCCATCGTCTTAATATACGCACCAGCTGTCATACCGGTATGCACAGGCACAGAACCACGAATATCCGCCCCTGTTAGTTCAGGGGTTTCGTTGATTTCACCAATCAGCTCCGGTGAAACAGGGGTTGTGGTAGACAATCTCTCTCGTGTCATTTCCTAAGCATTTTATCATAGATTGTATTTTTTGTCAATATCATTGTATGCTGAATGCGGTATAATGATCCATATGTCCAAGAAACCTTTTCCAGAGGTCGAACTAACACTTGACCGTATCATTGGGGGCGGCCAAACTATTGGCACACTTGAAGATGGCAAAAAGTGCCTTGTATGGGGCAGTTTACCTGGTGAAAAGGTCAAAGTACAGATTACAAAAAAGAAATCAAGCTTTGTAGAAGGTGTCGTAATAGAGGTAATAACACCGTCACCAGAGCGGATCAAGCCACGTGACCCCGATAGTTACCTCAGTACCAGCCCATGGCAAATCATGGATTTTGCCGCCGAGGAACACTACAAGGCTGCTTTGATTGAAGAAGCATTTGAATTACACGATATCGTACTACCACAGCCGATCACAGTCTGGAGCGACAGAGTAGAGTATGGCTACCGCAATAAGGTGGAATTTAGCTTTTGGTACGATACCGAGCGTGAAACGCTTGATCTGGCGTTTTTCCGCCGGGGAACACACGGCAAAATCACCGTCCAGGGCACCAGCTTGGCGTCTGACGCTATTAATCAGACGGGGCAGACCGTCCTACGAGCGCTGCGTCAGCTACAGATTGACGGCCGCACACTCAAAACACTCTTGATCCGCAGCAACAGGGGTAGAGAAGTAGCATGGCAGCTCTACGTCAAGGACGAGGATTTTGACGCGACGACGTTTCTTGACACTGTCAATCTAACAGATGTCATCTGCGCTGAAGTGATCTATTCCAACCCCAAAAGTCCCGCCAGCGTTATCACCGAGCGCTTAGCGTCCACCAGCAGCGACAGTTTGTCCGACACGATCCTGGATGTGCCATTTACCTATGCGACGGAAGGGTTTTTTCAAATCAATCTGCCGGTGTATGAGCGTGCGCTCCGGGATATGCAGGAATGGGTCATCTGTTCGACACCGCTCCCGTCGTCACAGATTGCAGAGCAATCTGCACGTAGGTCACTGGACGCGGGTCCTGTCAGTGAGTCCACCCCTCCTTTTGAAACATCAGAGATGTTGTCAAAAGCGGGTGTTGCCCCGCTCACTGCCACCCGCGTTGACATCTCACCGCTGTCGAGCCGCTCGAATGCTCCTGAAGGAGATACTAAAAGCAAAGAGCAGCCCGAAAAAGTCCTGACTGAAGCAGTGACTTTTCCGGCGCGAAACGGTATCTCCGAGGAGAGTATGCGAAAAGGCGACCATCTTTCGGTCGTCGACCTCTATTCGGGTGTTGGAACAATCGGGCTGACCATTGGCGGAGACGGCGTCACACTCGTGGAATCTAATGAACACGCCGTTCGGGAAATGCGGCAAAATATCGAAAAACTTGGGAGATCAGGGGCGAAGGCAGTGCTGGCTCCCAGTGAAAAAGCTCTCGAATACATCACAGCGGACAGTATCGTCATCGTCGATCCACCACGCGCCGGTCTGCACGAAGACGTCATCACCAGACTGCTCGAAACAACCCCGGCGCGCATCATCTACCTCAGTTGCAACCCTGTTACCCAAGCCCGTGACGTCGCCAGACTCGCCGAAAAGTACGGCATTCGCCACCATCAGGGCTATAACTTCTTTCCCCGAACACCACATATTGAGCATTTAGTTGTCTTGGATGCCTATCAATAACAACCCGGCAGTATTTGACAAATAATATATTTTTATCATAATAATCTCATCGGACTTCCGAAGCAGCGTATACCTCGGCGCTCAAACGAGGAGAGATGGGGCAAACATGCCCAATTTTGATCTATTAGCGACTGTCGTGATCACCGTGGCTTTCTTCCTGCTGATCATGGCACTGCTCGTGTACATGATGAGTGCCCGCGCCATAGGCGATGTCAGGGCGATACTGTGCACGGTCGCCTTGTTCGTTCTGCTGTACGGGTTCGCACAGCTACAGATCACACTCAATGATCTCGCGCCTAACCTGTACGGCCGGACGCTGGCGTGGTCAGAATTCGAATCCTGGGACGGATTCGGCTGGGTTCCGAACGCACTGATCCTGTTCATGGCCGCCGGAGCCGCCGTCACCCTGGCAGACCGAGTCCGACGTCCCGTCCGCTGACCTCGCACGCGAAACACCCGCCTGCTCGAGGAAGCGGGCGGGTGTTTCCGTTTAATAGAGTACTTATTTATCCTGCAGTGGTTTTTGCGCCAGAACCGTTACAAATCCGCCTTGTTCCACTTCTATACCAGGATTAAAGTCCTGTCCGTACATGATATTTGCATTACCTTTGGTTGGCAGTACCTGCGAATGAACAAAAGTCGCGCCTTGCTGTGCCAGCAGCGTATGAATATCAAGAGGATCAAGAAAAGTTACAGGTTCTCTTTGCAACACACCGCTGCACCTACATTCTACTTCATAAGTCGTTTCTTCGATTTTGCACGCACCAGGGTGCGCCCGCAGCGTCTCAAGGTGGTTATCAAGCGTCGTTGCCGCACGCAGCCAAAAATACCCGCCAGGAGCAACCCTGTCATAGCCCGCGTAGGCTAATTCCAACGCATGGTAACGTGACTGAGCATGCACCATACTCTGAGCCATCATGACGATATGGTAAGGGTCGGATATATCCGTATAACAAAATGTTTGCATATCCTCATATTGTGTACGAACCGGTAGACCATAAGTGGTAGCAAACTCATCAACTTCGTCTAATTTGCCCCTGTTGCCATCTACCGCGACCACCTCCATACCGTGTAGCGCAAAGATTGCACTAGCCCGGAGCGCCCCGCATCCCAGGTCCAATACTCGTTGTCCTGGCACGATCAGACGATCGCTGTATTTATACATTTCCGGATCGCCGTTACTAAAGTCCCATGCCTGGTCCGTACGCGCATCACGGTGGATATGATAATCCATCGCATCCGTCATTGGGACAATTTCAAGCACTTTACTCATTTTTCTATTATACCATATAAATAAGCAAAAAGCAATCTAGCTGGTCTTGATCCGACGATAGGCAAACTTGGCTGCCACGCGCCAATTGCCATGTGTATCGGTATCAAACTGGCGGATTTCGCTGTCCGGCACTTCGTTGATCTGGACGAGAGCGGGATTATACGGTGCCAGCGTACGGTAATAGGTGAGGTCGCTCGGCAAAATATGGCTTTTGCCAGGGAATACCGCTCGTACATGTTGACGGCCAATATCATCAAAATAATCCGGCTGGCCTTTGGGCGGCACAAACAACTCGGGCTTTAGCCCCATACGCACCAGTACCTTTTTAATATCTCCGAGTGTCAGATTAGACTGTGCACTGACATAGGCAAATAGCTGCTTTTTCTTGGTCAAAAACACCGTTGCAACAGCCGTACGGCTAACCGGTACCTGCCGCACGATCACTTTGTCGATGTCCATAATCAACCCGAACTGCTTTTTCGCGATTTGCTCGATAGCCAGATCATCGTAGATATCGTTCATAGTACCCGCAGTATAGCACATATACTCTGTCGCACATAGACATTTTATACTATTTATGCTATAATAAAAATATAAGGCTTTACAAAAACAAACAGCAGCAGTATACTGCGGGCACTGCATAGTAGAGGTTCGGAGATATGTTATTTAAACGCAGCAGCGAACGATTTGATCCACTCGAGCACTCAACTCCTTTAACTGAAGAGGACATGGTTAATTACGGTGTCAAGAACTATTCGTCACCAAAAGCAATTGGGGATATCGATAACGTCTACTTCGTTAAAAATAGTTTTCAAATGCAAGACGGATGGAATTATGATGCCATTTCAACAGTTCTGCCACCTGACAAACTTGTCACGCCTATATCCGGAACGATGACTGGTGGGTGGTTTACGGGCATGGGTGTTGTCAAAGATAAGCACGGCTTTAATGCTCGTAGAATGGCAACTCTTGGAAAGCTAGGCGAAGAATGGACATTTGTCAGCGTACCGACAAATCGTGACCGCGGATGGGGCGATATGGAAGCAAATGCCCGCAACCAGGCTCGCATTGGCAGGGCTATGGCGAGAATGCTTGGAAGACATTCGCTATCCGACAATACATCCGTAGGGCGCGATCTAGACTTATTTAACGTCGATGGCTTATCCCGGGGTGCTATGCACGGTGAAAGCGTTGTGGGCGTCGCCCCAGAAGTGGGCGCCGATATCTTATTCGCTTACTACACTGTCGCTTGTCGCATTAATGGGGTTCAGGAAGTTGAATATATCGCGGATATCCTACGGCAGTTAACACCGAAGAAGCTTGCGCAGATCGCGATGCGTGGCGAAATACCTGATGAGCTAACGCTTGCACACATTATCAAAACAACCCGAAAAGCAGGCTTGGCAATAGGAGAAACATTTGGCAACGAGCTGAAACCTTTCGCGCAGTTAGTAACGGGACCGCTTAGCAGAATGCATCAAGGAGAATCCCTCAAAGAAGCGATTGGCGATACAATAGGCAAGTTCCATCCAAATTCAATAGTTATTCCATACGAAATTATCAGCAGATATCCGGGCTCCGTCGACTTACGGCGAATAGACCGTCAAATTTTGGAAGCCTATACACTGACGAATGGCACGTATGGTGAACTGGCAGAAAAGGTATCTCCTGACCAGTTCCAGGTTCATACCGGATTTAGTAATGATGGGTTAAGCCATTTCGAAGAAGTAGTTGCTCGTCACGATCCTAAAACGCATAGACACACTATCATTGAAGCTGTTGAGGGTGGTAACCATGTCACTTCTATTATCGAAGAAAAGAACCAGGAATGGAAAAACAGGTGGGCAACAGTCATTGAAGCGCTCGGTGAAATAGGGGTCGAAAAATTAAAAGAAATGTCCCATACAGAACAATGGGAAACATTGCATGCTCAGGCAGCGGCAAAAAACAAATTCTTCGCCGACAAAGATCACCCACATCGTCCAACTCCTCACACACCATTGACGCCTGGTGTGCGCCGCATACAAGCCGCATAATTCATAGTAGGGTCACGTGTCATCAGCTGCGCTATAATAAGTTTAATGGAATTTGACACCCGCTACACCCAGCTGAACAAAGCACAGCGATCTGCTGTCGATACAATCGAGGGGCCAGTCATGGTCATTGCCGGGCCGGGCACAGGCAAAACCGAGTTGCTGGCTATGCGCGCGGCAAATATCCTGCGGCTAACCGATGTCCTACCCGAAAACATCCTGTGTCTGACATTTACCGAGGCCGGGTCGATTGCCATGCAAAAACGCCTAATCGACATTATCGGGCGCGCTGCTTATAACGTGTCGATTTTTACCTTTCATGCATTCGGAACCGAGATCATCAACAAGCACCGCGAGTATTTTTATAACGGCGCGGACATGCGCCCAGCCGATGACCTAGCCCGGCATCGTATCGTGACCGAAATACTTGATTCGCTGGAATACAACGACCCGCTGAGATCGCGTATGAATGGCAGCTACACGGCTATTCGTGACATTATCACCGCAATATCCGATCTGAAACGTGCCGGTCTGACCGACGTCGAATTTGGCAAGCTGCTTGACGCTACTCAGTCGACCATCGAACAAGCAAGTGATACGCTTGCCACTACATTTGCCGAACGAATCACAAAGGCCACGATCGACCCGCTGCGCGCAGCACTGGCAAAGATCGAGACAATCGACGAAGAAGCACCTATTACGGGTATCGACACGTTTCAACACGCGCTCGCCACCAGCCTGCGTCATGTTATTGATGCGGCAGACACACATCCAAAAGTGACGCCGCCTATCACTGCCTGGAAAGGCGAATGGATGACCAGCGGTCCGGACAAAACATCTATTCTCAAGACCCAAAAAGCGTTGCCAAAACTCCGGTCGCTATGTCGCATTTATGGGCTGTATTTGCAGATCATGGCCGAAGCCCAATTAATCGATTTTGACGATATGATCATGCAAGTTGTCCATGCGATGGAGGTTAACAGTGATTTGTGTTATGACCTGCAAGAAAAATATCAATACATCATGGTCGACGAGTTTCAAGATACAAACTTGGCGCAAATGCGTATTTTGACCAATCTGATAAATAACCCCGTCGTCGAGGATCAGCCGAACATATTGGTCGTCGGTGACGACGATCAGGCGATTTATGGATTCCAGGGTGCCGAGGTAGGGAATATCTTGCAGTTCAAACACACGCAACCCGCAGCCAAGCTCGTCACATTAACCGATAACTATCGTAGTGTTCAGCCAGTGCTTGATAGTGCACGCGACGTGATTGTCCAGGGAGCGGAACGACTGGAGCGTCATATGCCTGAACTGGACAAAACATTACGTGCGCATCGCGACACCAGCTATATTGCACGTATGACACAATTCACTACTACTCATGACGAGCGATCAGCGATTGCCACGACTATCCGATCACTGCTCGACAGCGGTACTCCCGCCAGCGAAATCGCTATAATCGCTCGCAAACACGTAGACCTCGTATCGATGCTCGGCTGTCTGACCGATCACGATATACCTGTCAGCTATGATCGCCGCGACAACGTGCTTGACGACGAAGTTATCGTACAGCTATGCCATGTTGGCACCATCGTCCATGCGCTCAGTACAGGTCAGCACCTTGAAGCCAACGCACTGCTGCCCGAGCTGCTCAGTCATCCGGCATGGGGTATTCCCCCTGAAACGGTATGGCAAATCAGTCTGGCTGCGCACAAAAACCGCGAACAGTGGCTGGAAATAATGCGTCAGCATGAGCCAACCAAGCAGTTGTTCAACTGGCTAGTGGCGGCGGCAGGCCAAGCTCTCCATTTGCCGCTCGAGCGCATGATTGATGTTCTCATCGGTAACGTCGCACTAGACGATGGATATATATCACCACTTAAATCCTATTTCTTTTCGGATGATCAGCAGCAGACCGATTTGACTGCCTATAGTACCCACCTGGACAATCTGTCCACTATTCGCCGTCGCCTACGCGAACACGCCGTTGACATGACAGCACCCAAACTAGCAGAGTTTTTAGACTTTATCCGCCAAAATCGCGACACGAATACCCAAATCACCAGCTACCGCCACATTGGCGAAGATAATCACGCCGTGCGTCTGCTGAGCGCCCACGGATCAAAAGGCCTGGAATTTGACCACGTATTCATCGTCAATGCCACCGATCCGATGTGGGGCGAGAAAGCGACGGGCCGCAGTTCATCAATCACATTCCCGCCGCATCTACGCCTACGTCAAAACAGCGACAGTTATGACGAGCGCCTGCGATTATTCTATGTTGCGATGACGCGCGCGCGCCACGGACTATATATTTCGTACGCAACCGAAAACGATTCGGCCAAAGAGACGTTACCGGCGGCATTTTTGATAGACAGCAAGCTGGAACAACACGAAGAACCGGTATCTGATGATCCTAGGTCAATCGAGCAAGCCGCCGAGCAGCAGTGGTATGCGCCAATCATCAATGTGCCGACAGTAACGATGCAGACATATTTGTCGCCAACGCTCGCGTCGTACAAAATCAGCGCGACACATGTCAATTCATTCATTGATGTGACGCACGGCGGTCCGCACCATTTCCTATTGAATTCGCTGCTTCGGTTCCCCAGCGCGCCAGGACCATCCAATAGCTACGGTATCGCTATCCATGCAGCCCTACAGCGCGCACATGATCATCTACGCGCCACCGGATCGCAGTTGCCCGAAGAAGATGTCGTACACGAATTTAACCGTCATCTGGACCGCATGCCACTAACCGACGACGAACATCGTCACTACCAGCAACAGGGCAGTGACGCACTACGAATGTTCCTGCGCCAAAAATACAATACGTTTGACGCCACTCAACAGGCAGAACTTAACTTCGCCGCACAGGAAGTCCGCCTGGGTGACGTGCGCCTGACAGGCAAGCTCGATGTCGCGCAGTTCGATCGAAGCGACAAAACAGCAATCGTGACCGACTACAAGACCGGATCAGTTCTCTCGTCGTGGAGCAACGGACAGGACTATCAAAAAGTCAAAGCACACAAATACCGCCAACAGCTGCTGTTTTATAAGCTGCTTGTCGAGAATTCGCGTGATTATCGTGACTATACAATGCGCGAAGGCGTACTGCAGTTCGTTGAACCAGACTCATCTGGTGCGGTCGTCGATCTACGTCTCAGCGATATTGATACTGAAGAGCTTGAACGCTTCTCGCAACTTGTCACGGCCGTTTGGCAGCGCATTCATGCACTCGATTTTCCTGATACCAGCGGGTATTCACAAGACCTCGCGGGGGTTTTGGAATTTGAGAAGTTTTTGTTGAATGAATGATTAGTTGTTCTTCTGGCTGGAAGAACCAACAGCCTTCTTTTCGTGGCGACGAAAAGAAGCAAAAGACTTGTGGCAGTTTCGAACCGCCATGGTAAAAATAGTGAACCAAACGGTTGCTGCGGAACGACCCACAAGGGGTCGATCAAAATCCATATCGATTTTATGTGATTTTGATACGTCCTCGCAAATGATTCCGCCTGTTTCCCTGTTTTGACCTGGGGTTCTGCAAGAGCCACGAAGCTACCGCGACATAGTCGCAAATATATACTATTCCGGCTCGCTGGAATAGGTAACTACCTTGTGACATCTGCAAGTACCGGACAGCCTTAGCGACTCAAGATAGTCATGAATCGAGGACTGTCTGAGCCCGACAAACGTGTCGGCGCGAGTTCCGCAGATTCTGATTATATTGGGTTGCTAAGATGTGCCGTGTACTGAAGCCGTCACGAGCTTTCTTGCTTCTTCTTTAGCGATCTAAAGAAGAAGGCGTCTGGTTCTCCGAAAAGAGAACAAAGATCTTTGGCTCTTGGTCAGACAAGAACACGTTAGTTCTTTGCAAAGAATGAATCCACCAGTTGACGAAAATGTATAAATAATGTACTATATAAAATTGTATTGAGATTGGTGGTGTTATTTTGCTGCCTTTCTCGTTGCACCTTGCAGTAGCAGGCTTACTGTAGGTAGTTTGACCTCCCGCAAAAAAGCGATGAGGAACTACGACACCATGGAGGAATGGTGGCTGGAAATCAGACCGATGCTCGACGGCGTGCCGAAGGGCACACGAGAGATGCGCAGCGTCTCTACGACATGCTGAAGAGCAACCACCAAGCGACCGATCGTCAGAGGAACGAAGCCATGGCCGCCCTCAACGCTGCCAAGGCCGCGGAGTCCACGGCACGAGCAGTGGAGCGCGACGCCCTGCGGGGATGCGCGCCGACCATCTAGCCGTCGGCCCTCGAACCGCGGACGCGTCGACCGACCCCCCTAGGTCGGCGCGTCCGCCCGGACTTGATGAGGTAGGACCCAAGCTCAGCTGACCGCGCGTCGTTGAGACTTGGTTGAAATCGCGACACGCCAGTCCCCCCGTCTGGTATGTCGCTGGATAGGGACGGGCGCGCCGTATTGTTGCGCGCCCGTCCCGAATCTAAAAAGCCTGCTATAGTCCGCCTGTTTCTCACAATGAGAGACAGGCGGCGTTTTCGTTTATAATAGTGCTTGAGTCCTGTGATTTCTCTTGTAGCAAACTAAAGGCGTAACGCAAGCCGTGTTACACTTTTGTGAACACGGCGAAAGTGGCTTGTTACGAGGGAGATCATAGAACTCAAACAGAAAGTATTGAATCATGAAATCATTTTGGGATGAACTACCACGACCATTTTTTGCGCTGGCTCCGATGGAAGCAGTGACTGATGTTGTTTTTCGCCATGTCGTGGCCGCTGCGACGCCACCGGATGTATGGTTCACCGAGTTTACCAATGCTACCGGCTGGGCACACGCAGGCGATAGGGCAATTGGCGGCCGACTGGTCAAAACCGACGATGAACATCCCATCGTCGCGCAACTATGGGGCAGCGATCCTGCCAGTATGGAAAAATTAGCCAAACATTGCGCCGAACTAGGCTACGACGGCGTCGATATTAACATGGGCTGTCCAGACCAAAGCGCCGTTAAAAGCGGTGGGGGAGCGGGTATGATCCTTAACCCCGAAAACGCTGCTGCTATCATCGCAGCAGCCAAAACCAGCGGTTTGCCCATCAGTATCAAAACGCGTTTGGGTTACAGGAAAATAGACGAGTATCAGGAATGGATATCACATATTCTGCACCAGAATATCGCTAATTTCACCATTCACTTGCGCACCAAAAAAGAAATGAGCAAAGTACCGGCACATTTTGAATTGATTCCAGAAATCAAAAAACTCCGCGACGAAATCGCCCCGCACACGCTTTTGACCATCAACGGTGACATCCGCGACCGCGCGCATGGCATAGAACTGGTCGAGCAATACGGCGTCGATGGCATCATGATTGGGCGGGGCATATTCCATAACCCATTTGCGTTTGCATTCGCCCATTCACCACCGCTCCCGTCGTCACAGATCGCAGAGCAATCTGCACGTAGGTCACTGGACACGGGTCCTGTCAGTGAGTCCACCCCTTCTTTTGAAACATCAGAGATGTTGTCAAAAGCGGGTGTTGCCCCGCTCACTGCCACCCGCGCTCACGATAGCACAGGAGAGCCGCTCGCTACCAAATCAGAAGAAACATCTGCAGCCCGAGTCTCAAGTGACGTCGGGACCCGACTTGAGACCCGGAGCGAAGCCGTTTCTGGGGATTTCGGTGGCGAAAAGGGGAACGAGGTAGCAAAACGTATCCATCTCCTGCATCTCCACCTCAACCTTTACGACCAATACCACGACCAAACCGGCCGCCCATACGAAACGCTTAAACGATTCTATAAAATCTATATCCGTGATTTTGCCGGAGCATCAGAACTGCGTGACCAGTTAATGCACACATTGTCGACTGACGATGTGCGGCAACTGCTCAGAAAGATACATCATTGATTGATTTGACCTGATAAAGTACTCAGCAACCCCTGAATATTAGTCGACATTGTCGATGCACTATCAATTTGCGAGGCAATAGCAGTATACGATAACAGCAGACCATTGATGTCGCCAAACGATGCGTTAAGTTTGGCGACATCAGCAGTACTAGTCAGATTGCTGAGATTTGACAAACCATCCGTACCGCCAATAGATTTGAGCATATTGGTAAATGCCGTCAATAGTGCGTTTAATAGAGCGATCGACGATGCCACTGTCGATGCCACAGAATACATCATTGTCCCAATAGTGTCCAATTGTGATTGCAGGGCGGTGGCGGTGCTACTCGAACCCGAAACCCCTTGACACTCATCCTTGGACGCTGCGGTATCGCTACCGGGCACGCATTCTTTGAGCAGTGTTATCTGACTTTGCAAATTATTTGCAGTCACCTTTAGACTATCAAAGACACCCGTCATGCTCTCGACTGATTGCATTACCGCAGCCTGCACGTTGGCCGCTGCCGCCAGATTGCTCTGTGTGTCCAGACTATTTGCCAGCGACTGCACCGACGAAAGTGACGAAGCTGCAGCTGTTTTTGTTTTCATTTTGGTCAACTCGGTTGTTATTTTTTGCAGAAAATCTTTCGACTTTGCCTTGAGGTCCGTCGGAAACACCACCATTGCCTTGAGCCCGCTTTTGCCAACTATCACCGATGTTGATGCGTCTTTCGTTGCAGTGACAACACTATCGACCTTTAAACTATCGAGTGTTCGCTGCAGTGTCGAGATACGGGTATCGATTTCTTTGTCGATCTTCGCTTTTAATTCCTTTACCTCTGTGGCGTTCTCGGCAGCATGCGTCACAGCAGTAACCGGTGCGTAGAGCGCAACCATCACACTTAACAAAAGAGCTACTACTATTCTCATTGGTTACCAACCTTTGTTTGCGTTTTACTGCTTTTTAGCGCAGCCTTTGCGGCCGTCTGGTCTTTGGCAGCCTGTTTGATGCTTTTATCCAGATCAGACAAATTTTGCTTGATGTCTGATTTGGTCGAAGCTGATTGGTCACTAGCCGCAGGCAGGGTAGTCTGGTCCGCTGGCTGGCGAGCAGCAAGCATAGCGACAACACCAACAATCAGCAGCAGTGCAACAACAGCGGCAACAGCAATAATCCACACGGTACGACTGGATGGTTTTTGCGTCGAATTCATTACTACACCAGTTTACACTGAAACCGTCGCATAAGCACTAGCTGCACACTAGGCTAGGCGGCAAGTGGTTTATTCACAGGCTGCGCATCGTCAGCAGGCTGATTGTCAACACGAAACGACAGTTCAACAGAATCACCCATCAGGCGTTTGGCTGTCGCAATGGCCAGAGCAGTACGAGCATGAATATAGCGGCTTGCTTTTACCTGGTCATGTGGATACAATTTGTCCGCAATCTCAAATGTGTGCCAAATATCATAATTAAATGCCTGGATATCGTCTTGGTTACGCGCGCTAAATTCGCTGGTATGAAACGTCGTGTCCGTGACGTAATTAATATTTAACAACACTTCGTTGTGGCTACCATGCAGCACCGTCACACTATCACGTTTGCGGGCGACAAGCTTCTTGATAGCTGATGCTTTGCGTGCAAAATAATTTTTTGCACTTTTTAGCTTGATCGAACTCGCGATAACGCCGTCAAAGTGGTCCTGATTGTACAATCCAGCCTGTTCCAATATGACTTTTACCAACGATTCTATGCTGTCGATATCATCAGGATCGGTTACTCGCTCGATATCTGCGACAATACCGTCGACAGCACCGCATCCGGTTTTTCCTTCGGCAGACAACCGATCAATACTCATCTGCAAAAAGTCTTGAGCCGAAATATCCAGATGCACGCCTTTCTCTTCGGACATAGCACGGAACTGCTCAAACTGCTCAAACAGTGGTGCATGATCATCAACATGCCCGCCTGGTACATATCCCAGTTGATCGGCCATTTCGGACAAATGCTCCGTGTCGTCTTCGACATCGCTTGCCATGTACTGTTCGACTGTACCACCCTCGGCAACGCGATAGGCAATGGCTTGTCCAGGTGTTCCACCAGCCACTTGCGGGCCCAATGCTTCGTCATACATTTCAGGAATACCTGTTTTGTATCCCAATTTGCCACGACCATCAATACAGCGGACTTTAGCCCCACGTATAACCTTGATGAAAAACCTGCTAAAATTATTCTGCTCGTCTGCATATTCCGGCGCAATTGCATGATCAATGCGCTCCTGCGTTAGTTCACCACTCTGAATACGATTAAATGGAGAGATTGACCCATACCACTTGCCGCTACTAGCGATATCCTTGAATCTTCCTATTCTGATTACTTTGCCTTCCTGCATAGACTCCCTCTCGTTTGATTCTTTTCGCTCCTGTAATTCCTGCTCCCACTGGTCAAAATCAGCTTGGTGATCGGCAAACGTGTCTACTGCCACAGCACCCATTTCCTCCGGATGCGTATGTGGGGCATCCTGCTCATGATTGTCATAGTTGTGTGGATCGGTATCTGTCATAATCTTATTTCCAACGGACAACTATAGACCTCTTTGGTCCTATTTTCAAGTAATCTCTTTATTTTGCATCGTTTGCACGAAAGTGCTACAATTTTCAATCGAAGGCAAGACGGGCAAGTAAGTATACCCGCCATCTAAACAGACACATGCATCTTGCTCCCGAAGCGCTCTTTTTTTTGCAATCACTGATTATTATTGGTGTGCCGTTCGTGATTTGGCGATTCAAACCTATCCAGAAGTTCGCTCCACTCGTTGTCATCCAGATACTTCTCGGTATTGCGCTCGGGCCGACGATACTCGGCAAACTGGCACCCGATCTGCTTAGTATTCTGTATCCAGCCGAGTCACTCTCTGTCCTAAATGGCCTATCCTGGCTGGGGGTAGTTCTGTTTGGATTTCTCGCAGGCCTGCATTTTGACCTACGGTCAATCACACACAAAAGCAAAGCATTCGTCGCATCAGGTCTATCATCTCTCATAATACCGGTGCTTATGGGCGCAGGATTAGCTATCATATTCTCGCAACCTGAATATCGGGGGGTAGGTACTCCAGAGTGGTTATATGTTCTGGGTATATCGACAGCTATCGGTGTAACGGCTCTACCTGTGTTAAACGCAATATTAATCGAAACAAAACTTATAAACACACCCGTCGGCCAGCGTACCCTTGGATACGCGGTCATGAACGATCTACTACTGTGGATCGCTATCGCTGTCATCGGTTATGCCACTACCGATAGCGATCGCTTGGTCGAAAACGGCACATTGTCATTTATTGCCATGATCTTTCTAGTTATTGCATTCCTGCTTCTGATGAAAACCGTCATGAAGCCGCTCCTTGAATGGTTAACTCGTCGGCACAAACTGACCGATAATCCGTCCAGCAAAGAGCATGCATTCATTATCGCGCTCGTTATCTTTTGCGGGCTTGTCACCGAACTGATTGGTATCCATTATTTATTCGGTGCATTCGTACTTGGTACGATGATGCCACAGACGATAAGCCATGGGTTTTATCGTTCACTTGAAAAATTCACCATCCTGATACTGTTGCCGTATTTCTTTATACTGACAGGACTCAAAACATCACTATCGATCAATGATTCATCCGCCTGGATCCTGTTTATCTGCGCGACACTGGTCGCTGTTGTCAGCAAAGTAATCGGCACATTTATCCCCGAACGACTTTTCATTCAGTCCTCTCCATCCGAAGCATTACAGGCGGGTAGTCTGATGCAAACAAAGGGACTCATGGAAATAGTCGTGTTAAACTTGCTGCTCACCGCAGGAGTTATCAGTACAACGGTATTTTCGGCTTTGGTACTGATGGCAGTGGCAACAACTGTACTGACTAAACCATCGCTCGCGCTTATTCAACATTTTTCAAAGAGTTAGTATTTACTTTTTATAATAATTATGCTATAATAGTACAAGAGCATTCGCTCAAATTGGATGCCGTCTCCCAGATGGCTGGCCGAAGGGTAGAAAAAACATGAAGTGGATGGGGAAACTGGCAGGCGGAATCGTGGCGTTTGCCACGCTGGCCGTACTGATGGCACCGCCCGCAGCGGCAACCACCGGGTCGCAGATCGACAACGCAACCATCGACCGATTCTTCGTCGCCGAGAGTGTGTCGGTCAGTCCCACCACGGGGCTGCACGACGAGTCTCCGGCGCTGGAGTTCGCAGGCACCTGGAGCTCACCCCAACCCGGGGTGCTGTTCGTGTCCGAGATCACACGTGACGAAGAGACCGGCGAGGTCATCGCGCATCGCGCCCCCAAGCACTTCGAGGGCGGCGTCGACAGCGACGAGCTGGTCACACTCAAGAGTGGGGCCGCAGTTGTGGCGGTCATCCCGGCGGCAACGCCGTACAGTCGGTCAAGCGTGGTGGCTCGCGTCACCAACGTGCAGTCGACCACCGAGTACGAGATCGACCTCGTCGTCGGCGACAAGGCATTCATGCTCGTCGACACGCAGTTGCCAAGCAAGCCGCTGCGGACCGCGACGGCGTACTGAGCGTCGATCTCGTGAAGTCCTGCCTGCCAGGTGCGATCGTTCCGTCGAGGAACGCCGTAAAGTCCTGTCGCGCTCACGCGTGGCAGGACTTACTTCATTTCTGGAACTTATTTATCGGCGGTGTCGACGGCGCAGGTCAGCAACTTTCAGGCGTACCGCATGGCGGTCGACCAGTTGGCTGGCTTTTTCTATCTCAACCTGATCTTTGGCATTGTCACGCATCTTGAGTGCACGCTCTAGTGCTGCTTTGCTTTCAGCTTCCACAATATCATCACCACTGTCAGCTTCGTCAACAAGCACCCGCAACGATTCTGGCGACACTTCTATCACGCCGCCGCTGATAGCATAATAGTCTAATTTGTCGTCAGCATCACCTTTGACATAGCGCACAGCAATCGCGCCTGGCACAGCCAAACTGACCAGTGGCTCGTGGCCCGGAAATACTGCAATCTCACCGGCAGCTGTCGGTAAAATTACTTCATAGACATCTTTGTCGACTTTTACACCCAGTAATGTTACTAACTGAAAATTCATATAATTAAATCCCCGCATTCCATATCATGGAGCGCGTTGAGTAGGCAGATACAGTGCAAGAAGAGAGTGAAGCGCGCAACGAACTGTATTTTACGATACAGTGAGCGAGCACTGGAACTTTCGACGATGCAATGCGCTGCGTACTCAAGGCGATTAGTCTTTCTTCTCACTTAACGGTCCGGGTGCCATGTAGAACCAGCTCTCCGGTTTGCTATCATACTTGCCAGCCAAAATATCAGCGGCGTCTTTGATCGTATCTTCTAGTTTGGCATAGACACCTTTGTTGCCGGTAAACTGCTCGGCAACGTGGAATGGCTGTGCAAAGAATCGCTGCAAGCGGCGAGCACGGTTGACGGTGGCTTTTTGCTCGTCGGAAAGTTCTTCCATACCGAGGATAGCGATGATATCCTGCAAATCTTTATATTCCTGCATGGTGCGCTGCACTTCACGTGCCACACGATAGTGTTCTTCACCCACAACCTCTGGGTCAAGCGACGTTGACGTACTGTCCAGCACATCGACAGCCGGGTAGATACCAATTTCGGTTAGTGCACGATTCATCACGATTGTCGCGTCGAGGTGTGCGAAGGTCGTTGCTGGCGCTGGGTCGGTCAAGTCGTCTGCAGGCACATAGACGGCCTGGACAGAAGTAATCGAACCTTTTTTCGTGCTGGTGATACGCTCTTGCAATATACCCATTTCTTGTTGCAAGTTTGGCTGATAGCCCACTGCAGACGGCAGACGACCAAGTAGGGCAGATACTTCTGCACCAGCTTGGGTGTAGCGGAAGATATTGTCGACGAACAGCAATACGTCCTGGCCCTCGTCACGAAACGCTTCAGCCATAGCCAGACCCGATAGTGCGACACGCAGACGCGCTCCAGGTGGCTCATTCATCTGGCCAAAGACGAGTGCGGTTCGTGGCAACACGCCCGCATCTTCCATTTCCTCGTAGAGGTCCTTACCTTCACGAGTACGCTCACCGACACCGGCAAAGACAGAGTTACCTTCGTGGAATTTGGCAATATTAAAGATTAGCTCCTGGATCAGGACGGTTTTGCCGACACCGGCACCAGCGAACAAACCAGCTTTACCACCTTTGGTCAGAGGTGCGATCAGGTCAAGTACCTTAATACCTGTCTCCAAAATTTCAGCTTTATTTGACTGTTCGGTCAAGGCGGGAGGGGCAGCATGGATCGGCGCTCTTCGTGCCTTTGGTGCAGGCATTTCGTCGATTGGTTCGCCCACGACGTTAAACATACGACCAAGCGTCTCTTTGCCTACAGGCACGCTGATTGGCGCGCCGGTATTAACCACACTCTGACCGCGCTTCAATCCATCGGTACTCGATAGGGCAATAGTACGCACCGTGTGTTCGTCGAGATGCTGCGCTACCTCAAGTGTAATTGTCTTGCCGTCAT
>CAZCYG010000002.1:0-16862 GCA_964502795.1 uncultured Candidatus Saccharibacteria bacterium
TCCAAGCTACAAAAAGATGCCGTGGAAGAAGCCTAAGAACGAGCGCAGACGATCATTTTGACTGCCATGTAACGCAGGAGTTCTGAAGTGACTGCTGAGCGTACGGTGACAGCTATCAAGCTGACTGACGAAGAAATGAAAGGCCGTATCATCGGTAAAGAAGGCCGCAACATTCAGTCGCTACAGCGCGCAACGGGTGTCGACATACTTGTTGATGACACACCGGGCATGATTGTGCTGAGCAGCTTTGATCCAATACGTCGTCAGGTGGCTCGTCTGGCGCTTGAAATGCTCATGAAAGACGGACGCATACATCCCGGTCGCATAGAAGAAGTGGTAGCAAAGGCTGAGAAGCAGATTGAAAAAGAAATCAAGCAGGCGGGTGAGGATGCGGCACGCGAGGTTGGCGTAGCGGGTATACCACGCGAAATGTTGCAACTGCTTGGCGAACTGAAATTCCGCACCAGTTATGGTCAGAACGTGTTGATGCATAGCACCGAAATGGCTCATTTATCGGGCATGATCGCTGAAGAAATTGGAGCCGATGTGCGGACAGTCAAAATCGCTACCCTGCTCCACGATGTCGGCAAAGCAGTTACGCATAAAATTGAAGGCAAGCACCATCATATTGGAGCAGAGCTAGCACGTAAATATGGCATGAAAGAAGAGGTAGTACACGCTATTGAAGCTCATCATGATGATATCGAAGCCACGACACCAGAAGCATTGGTCGTCAGGGTGGTTGATGCGCTCTCGGCCGCTCGCCCAGGTGCCCGCAATATTAGCGCCGAGAATTTTGTTGAACGAATGAAGGACCTTGAAAATATCGCAACGAGTTTTGACGGTATCGACAAGGCCTATGCTATTTCTGCCGGACGAGAAGTTCGTGTCATAGTGAGCCCGAAGGCTATTGATGATCTGAGCGCAATCAAATTAGCGCGTGATATTGCAAATAAGATTGAATCAACTATGCAGTACCCTGGCACGATCAAGGTGAATGTTATACGCGAGACGCGCGCTGTAGAATTTGCGAAGTAGGAAGTACGTTATGCATGATCGCCATCATCATGTTTCAGATCCAACAAAGATGGCCGTGTCGGCAACGCTTCATTGTCTGACGGGGTGTGCAATTGGCGAAATACTTGGAATGGTTATTGGGTCTGCCTGGGGTTTGTCGAATTCCGTGACAGTCATCATATCAATTGCTTTGGCTTTTGTGTTTGGCTATAGTTTGTCACTTTTTTCTGTCCTAAGATCAGGCGTGCCGCTAAAGAGCGCCTTGCGACTCGTTCTTATTGCCGACACGCTGTCGATCATGACCATGGAGATCGTTGATAATGCGGTGATCCTCGTGATTCCTGGTGCGATGGACGCGCATTTTACGGATTGGTTTTTTTGGATGACGATGGCAATCTCGCTTGTGGTTGCATTTATTGTTACCGTGCCCGTGAACAGGTGGCTGATCATTAACGGCAAAGGCCACGCGCATCTTCATATGCATCATTGAGATATATCGGTCTGACTATTATTTATCATGAGCTCGTATTGTGTTACAGTAATGCTTAAGAAAAGTAACTTTTGGAGGGTGCACAATGCCAGAAGAACTAAAATCAAATGATGATCAAGTGGCTGGGTCTACGCCGCCTATAGAGCCCGAGCAATCACTTACAGAGATTGAGAACGGAGTAAGCGATGTGGAAGTCACCCCTACTGTATCGGCTGACGTAGTATCTGATGAGACGCGACCGTGGCTAAAAGAAGAAGAGAAGAAACCACCGAAAAAAGGTAAGCTCATCGGTATCATTGTTGCTATTTTTGCAATTGTACTTCTCGGATCTGGATATGCCGGGTATGCATTGTGGTATCAAAATCCTGAAAAGGTAGTCACGGACAGTATCTTGGGTGTGGTTTTGGCAACGTCGACTAACACGGCAGGTGATATAACGATCAAATATAATGACTTTGTATTTGCGCTTGATTTTACTGGTGAGAGCGGTGTGACCGAAGGAAGTAGTGGATCAACAACATTAACGATCAAAAACAAAGACCAGAATATCGATATTGGGTTAAGGGGTCAGGGTGTTGTTGCAGCGAATGGGGATATATATTTTAAGGTGAATGATCTTAAGAAAGTGTATAACGACGCACTTGATACGATTATTGACTCACAGATTGATACGATCAAGCAGCAGGGTCAAGCACTGACAGATGATCAGATTGCACAGATGCGACAGGCATACGATTCACTAGTCGGTCCCACTATTACAAAAATTGGTGATAAGTGGGTCAAGGTATCAACGGCTGACATGAAGAGCTTTGATGAAAAAATCAGCAAAGAATATACTTGCGTCCAGGAGGTATTTAAGAAGGTTAAAGATGATAAAAAACTCATAGACCAGGTGTCTGATGTCTATATGAAACACAGATTCCTCGTCATCGATGAGAGCCTGGGTGTAAAAGACGGCAGTGTAGGATATGTAGTTGGCATCGACAAAGAGATTGGCAAAAAATTTGATAAGGCGATAGAGGACACAACTCTTTATAAAGAGTTGGCAGACTGCTCAAGTGGATCAACGCAATATCTAAAAAGCCAGGGAGAGACAGAATCAAAAGACGATGAGGGCGCGACCCATAAAATAGAGGTGTGGGCGAATCAATGGTCGCACCAGCTTACGAACCTCAAGACTGCAATAAGCAGTGGCAAGGGTGACGATAAGATGACGGTAGACTTAAATGTGAGCCCGCAAATCAATGTACCTGTTACGGTTACTACTCCTACAAATGTTATTTCCCTTAAGGATATTATGGAAGCATTCACTACGGTAATGGGTGCCGAGAGCGAAGGTGTACTTAGCCGCCCAGATCAGGTATAGGCTAATAAACCATAGAAATAGACCATCTAATGATGGTCTATTTCTATGGTCGGGGTGAAAGGACTCAAACCTTCGACCTCTCGGTCCCAAACCGAGCGCGCTATCAACTGCGCCACACCCCGATGAGTACATATGGACTGGATAGATTATACTCTGTTTTTACTCGGATATCCAGTGGTATACTAATGATAATGTCCTCTACCCTTCATCAGACTTTGTTGCAGTCCAAAAAGGTACGGTTTGGTGCGGTGGGGATCGTTAATACGACGATCGATTTTACTGTTTTGTTTTTGATGGTAACATTTTTCGCCGTGCCAGTAATCATTGCGAATGTTGTCTCAACTTCGGTGGCACTTGGCGTTAGTTTTTTGCTTAATAAAAAGACCGTGTTTAAGGATAATGACAAAGGATGGGTGCGTCAAATACTATTATTTGCCGGGGTGACACTCGCCGGACTCTGGGGTTTGCAAAGTGTCGTGATAGTCGTCACAGTTGCCACCCTAGAGCAATCCATTAGCCACACATGGGCATTGCTCCTTGCAAAGGTTGTTGCAACAATTGTGAGTCTCGTGTGGAATTATGTATGGTATAGTCGAGTTGTGTTTCGGAATCCACCATCATGAAAAAAATGACATCATATATTGTAAAAGTTATCGAACAAAAATGGTGGGTAGTACTCGTTATTGCAATGTTACTAACGTTTGTCCTCTGTTTATTGATGGGTAAGGGCCAGGATATTTGGTTTGACGAAAGCTATTCAATTATTTTGGCAAAGCAACCACTGGCTACTCTCATTGGTCTGACGGGTGTCGATGCGCATCCGCCGCTCTATTATATCCTGCTAAAAGTATGGGGTAGTGTTTTTGGGTGGAGTGAGCTGGCACTAAGAAGTCTGAGCGCGCTATTTGCGGCACTCACCGTTGGGGTCATGGGTCTGCTGGTAAGATTACTATTTGGTACCAGATCCATGCTGTGTACATTGCCGCTTCTTGTGCTTGCGCCGTTTTGGCTGCGGTACGGGTATGAGATACGCATGTATTCGCTTGCAGGGTTGATTGCTGTGTCGGCAAGTTTTGTGCTTATAAAGGCCATTCAGGCAAAGAGTAACTTATGGCTGTGGGCACTTTACGGTATGCTCGTTGCGGCAGGTATGTACACACTCTACATGACGGTTGTCATCTGGCTTGCGCATGTCATCTGGCTTGCTGTGTATCACCGCAAAAATTTCTTTAAACAACCCTGGGTCTGGTCGTATTGTCTGGCGATTCTCTTCTTTATTCCCTATATGTCAACCTTTTTTTATCAGTTGACGCATTCGGCGCTGCCTGGAATTGGACGCGAATTTAATATTACGCAAATCGGTGGCGTGCTGAGTATGCTTCTTGCGTACATACCCGAGTGGAAACTTGGTAACATCGAGACAATTGGTATTTTACTGATCATTGGTCTGAGTGTGTATATCCTTGATCGTGTTCGTACAAAAATGAATAACCAGGCACGTCGAGCGCTGAGTTTTGTTATGTGTCTGTCGCTACTGCCATTTGTGATTTTTATCATGTTGGACATGGCTCAGGGCCAACCATTTTTCATACCACGTTATTTTGCTCATATTTCGTTATTTTTGTACACGCTCATTGGTGTTACGGCAGCACTCGGGTGGAAGTATGGGTATTCTAGAGCCGCAAACCTGTTGTTTGTCACGGCACTTGCACTAGTCAGTTGGGGCACGGTCCAGTTGGCACAGGTTGGCAACTATAATTACGAACGTTTGTATTGGCCGCATCCAACTAGTATTTATAAATTAGTTGATTGTAAAAAATCGATGATTATTGCCGACGACCCGTACGTCTATATGGAACTACTAAATTATTTTGGTGATTGTGATCTTCGTTTTTATAGTAGTAGCCCGGTTCAATTTGAGGGTGGATATGCGTGGTTGCACAATAGTCCGCAGCGCATTGCATCGTTATCGGATATAACAGCAAAAAATGTTGTACATATTTACTGGAGTGAGGTGGCAAATCCGTTGCAGTTTGACAGTCGTTTCCGACTACTCTCGTCTGAGACGTATCAAAAACACGTTATTAATACCTACGAATTTATCGCGGAATAACTCTATTTATTCCAGGGATTTTGACAATTGCAAGAGTCGTAATAACCGCACCCAGGGTTAACATTGTATTGACGATTAGGGATGAAGTGGGCGGTACAAAGATAGACAATAACATCAGGGGAATAGTATGGACTATATAGGCAGTTAATGAATTTGTGCCAAGTGGCAGTAGCAGCCAGCCTAAAAATCGTCTGATCCATCGCTGTAAACGCGTGAATAGCCATGCGATGGTGGCAAACCATATGAACGCAAGTATGACGCGTGCGGGCGCAAGCGGGTCTCGTGAAAAGTACCCGGCATAGTATGAACCAGGTGTTTGGGGCAGAACAATAAGAGCAGACCATATGATACTTGCCAGTCCAGCAATGCCAAACACATAGACAACGATTTTTGGCAGACGATGAATAAATGAGAGTATGGTGTCGAGGTAGAATCCGGCGATAGCAGGCATATAGAAGATAATCTGCCACTGCATCCATTCGACATGCGCACTAAGGCCATACCAATACAGCACAATGCTCGCGAGCGCGCCGATCCACCATAGATTTTTTCTCAGCAAAGCGATGAGAATCGGTGCAAGTATCAGAAAAACAGCGTAAAGATACAGAAAATGTGTTAAAGAATGCGTATAGTCAAATTGTATAGTGTCAGAAAGTAGGTTTTGCCAATCAAATGCTGAGTAAGGTATGTAGGCAATTGATGATTTAAAGGTTAGTGTCCATGATACGAATGATAAGATGAGGGTTGTGATGATTGACCATACGTACAGCATGAGACCACGCCACACAAGTTTGCGACTTACGTATGAAGTATCTTTATTAATATTCTTACGACCTCGCACATATCCAACAAGCAGACCAGATATAATAACAAATCCTTCGGCCGCTGATACCCATAACTCACCTCGGCCGCTAATATACTGAAAAAGGTTTGGCCATCGCCATAGGTGGTCGACAATGATGACGAGAATGAAAAACCCGCGTAGGTAATCCAATACCTCGATTCTTCCTGAGACACTAGTCGTCCGCATAGCTATCTATTATACTAGAGATATGCTAAAGCCACCTTATGATGCTCCCGATTTTTCGCTGCCCGATGACACAGGTGCGGTGCACACATTAAAAGATTTTGCTGGTAAATGGGTGGTTCTTTATTTTTATCCCAAAGATGACACGCCTGGATGTACAACCGAAGCGTGCAGTCTGCGTGACGCCCGTGACGATTTGGCGGTCTTGGGGGCGGAAATCGTCGGTATTAGCAAAGACGAACCAAGCGCGCATGAAAAATTCAAGGCAAAACACTCGCTCAATTTTACATTGCTCAGTGATCTTGACGGCAAGACAATAGAAGACTATGGTGCATGGGGGCCAAAAATGTTTGGTCGTGAGGGTATCTTACGTCGAACATTTATTATTAACCCAAATGGGAAAGTCGTAAAAGTGTATGGTCGCGTGACCCCGCTCGGGCATGGCGAGCAGGTGGTGGCAGAACTCAAGAAATTACAGTCCGTATGAGAACAATTCATCGTGATATTGTTGGTGCATTTATCTTTTCAAAAGATGGCAAATTGGTTGTAGGAAGAAATGTAAACGGTGGAGTCTATGCAGATAAATGGGTAATACCAGGTGGAGGTATTGAAACGGGCGAATCCGAGACTGATGCACTAAAACGTGAGGTTATGGAGGAAGTTGGACTCGACATCTCGGATGCGGAAATAGAGAAGGTGCACAATGATTTGAAAGGTGAGAGCGAAAAGACTCTAAAAGAAACAGGTGAGCGAGTAATGGTAGAGATGAACTTTTATTCGTATAAGATTACGCTGTCAAAAGTTGCAGCTGAAATTACGTTGACTGATGGAGATGGCTTCGGGATTGCGAGATGGCTGGAACCAAAAGATTTTACGAGTGATATATTTCCGGAACCGACCATTAAAAATTTACGATATATGGGCTATTCGCTTAATTAGCGGGGGCGCTTGGCGGCATGCTGACGAGCAAGGTTGGCGAAACGATCGTCAATAACAGTCGGCGAATAGTCGCCGAACTTTTTCATGGCTGCCTGTTCAATCATCCAATCGGCAATAGCAGGATTTTTGGGTAGTAGCGATCCGTGCAGATAGCTACCAATAATATTTTTGTATCTGGCACCCTCAAAATCATCCTGTCCATTATTACCAGCACCTTTGATTATCTTGCCAAGTGGTGTTGCACGCCTGCCCAAAAAAGTTTGGCCACTGTGATTCTCGTATCCGATAATATCGCCAAACTGATCACTATGAGTAATAATATTGCCAATCAGGCGTTCTGGGCCAGCTATGGTTTCAATATCAAACAGTCCAATGCCTTTGATGTTGTGGCCATCCTGTGTCTTGAAAAATTTACCGAATAGTTGATATAGGCCACATATAACTAACATGGGGGTGCCTGAGTCGGCAAGTTTTTTCAGCGTTGGTTCGAGCGACAGTAGGTCGTTCTGAATAGTGTCTTGTCCGCTATCCTGTCCCCCGCCGCCAATAATAATATCGACATCATCGGGAAACACATCGCCTGGATTGTATTCAATTATTTTTGGTGTGTATCCATGCCATTCGGCACGTTTTTTGAGCACCAGCATGTTTCCGTGATCGCCATAGATGTTCATATCTTTCGGATAGAGGTGTAGAATATTCAGTGTACGTTCACTCATAGGACTTGCTCGACAGTTGTTATTTTTGCTAATTCACGCCGCAGCGTTAGCATAGCGGTATATGTACAATAGATACGTTTTGGTTTATTTGTATGATCTGATAAAAATCGTGCCAAGCTTTTTGATAAATGGGTCTCGACATGTGACACAGGAACCTCGTCATACTGCAATCGTAGCGCCATATCATAAGCACGAATACCACTAACTTCAGCGACGCCATCACGCAAGCTATCAAAATCGACATCCCATAACCAACTCATATCACGACCATCAGCGTAGTTATCATTGATGGCAATCATTGTCGCGTAGTGTTTTGGGCTAAAAGACTGAAGTCCAAGGCGGAAACCACTCGGATTTTTGACAAGTACTAATTGGAGTGGCTGTCCTTCGATAACAAAGCTCTCACCTCGGCCAAATGCTGGTGTTACTTCGCTGAGCGCGGTGAGCATCTTTTGTTCATCAAGTGTATCGCCCATGATTTGCCGACAAAGAGCAACCGCTCCGACAGCATTGAGGATATTGTAGATACCATTGATTTTTAATTGCACCTTCTTGTCTGATCCCGCATACGAAATAACAGCCGTATTGTCAGTCGTTTCGATTAACGATGTATCATCTTTTTGAATTGCAGACTGCCTGTGTTTTGGCAAAGATCCCCGTAATTCATCGTCTGATGGAAATTGTTTGAGCAGCGCTTCACGAACACCAAACGTTGCGATACGTGCACTGATGCCTTGAATGAAAGTTGATGAGCTGAGCCGTGGATCATCACGATTGATGACGACACAATCAGTCGTTTTGTTTGCGATATGCTGTAGCAGCGCCGCTGTATGATCAATTTCTCCAAATCGATCAAGCTGGTCACGCATGATATTGAGCAGTAGACAGCAGCGAGGGTTAATACGGTCAACAAAATGCACGGCGTGGGCTTCGTCCAGTTCAAGTACTGCGATATCGGCATCTAGTCTGCCGCGATTATCAACGTCGCGCAGCAATGCAGCGGCAACGCCACGTACAAAATTACTCCCTGTACGATTGGTGAATACGCGCAGACCTTGGCTTTCCAGTAGCGCGACAACCATTTTTGTCGTTGTTGTTTTGCCGTTGGTACCGCTAATCACAATGACACCATGAGGAAGCTGATCGAGAACGTCAGACACGAATTCCTTGTCAATTTTTTCGACAAAAAGTCCAGGAAGTGCCGAACCACCACCGCGGAGACGTGCGATAGCGCGGACAGTTTTGCCCATCAGTACGGTGTACGGTTTGGTCATATACCTCTATTATACCGTAGGCGAGGGTGATACAATGTGTTTATGCTTTTAGTCTCTGAGTTGTTGCGATGGTGGTATAGCGATGGCTGGCGACGCTGTGCGCAAATAATAGCAGATAGACTGGATCAAACAATTGATTACTTCTCGTTTGGTTTGTTAGCCAAAACATTTTTCGCGCCGTTTCGACAAATATCAGCTGGCAAAGTCGATGGTTCACTCGATGTAAAGTTTCGAGCGATGATTGATAAGCTTTTTTCTCGCGTAATTGGTGCAGTTGTTCGACTCATTATTCTTCTCATTGGTGCAGTTGTCATCGCAGTTCAATCAATCACCGCTATTGTCGTACTCGTTTTCTGGTCACTAGTGCCACTTTTGCCTTTTGCTGGGATTATCCTCATGTCAAGCGGGTTATCACTATGAGTCAGGATAAGCTGTATATCTACGCAAATTCGCGCGCAGCCATGTCGCGACTTGGGGTGCGGATTACTAAGCCACTGCGTTTTGGGTTGCTATGTATAGTTTTATTGCTACTGGGCAGTGGAATTGGGCTCCTTGTGATGCATATGTCAGTCGGCTGGATGATTATTGGTTTTGCCGCAATTCCCTCTATGATAGCTATTTGGAAACAGTGGGAGTTAGACTCCCCTAAGCCATTGCACGAATCGGCTGATACGATTCATGGCCTTATGACCGGTGACTTATTGGGACAGTTAGGCCAGAACCCAACTCCTAAGCAGGTGGCCAAGGCAACGGCTCAAGTACAGGGTGGGCTGTTTTTTGCACTCCGTTTTGGTATTACGGCAAGTTTTCTTGACAACATCACCTCTGATAACTCTGACGATACTGAAAAAATCTGGCAAAATGCTATTGCGGTAAAAAATCAATCTGGTTCGACCTACATTAGCGGAGCAGCCATGGTTGTTGCAATTATCGATAGCTTTTCAGACAGTGATTCGCTGCTTGCTCATATGAATCTGACTAGAGATGATTTAATTGCGGGTGTAAGATGGTATGATCACCTCCGACAATTAATTGACAAAAGCGGGCAGTCTCGCAGAACCGGTGGGATTGCAAGGGACTTT
The DNA here is from genome assembly GCA_964502795.1 of uncultured Candidatus Saccharibacteria bacterium. Taxonomy (GTDB): domain Bacteria; phylum Patescibacteriota; class Saccharimonadia; order Saccharimonadales; family Saccharimonadaceae; genus UBA2112. Next base: position 10,028 of record CAZCYG010000002.1, read on the forward strand.
TCCTTTGGATATATTCCGCTGTTGAAACGATTTGGTATCAATTTATCCGAACAAGTTGGCGGTCGCATTACTGTGGAGATTGAATCTCATCGCAAAGCACTCGATCAATTGATGGATACATTTGGCACTACGGGCCGCCAGAATGCGGCGCTAGTGGGTGAGACAGGTGCAGGTAAAACAACGATAGTACATGCATTTGCCGACAGGATACTTGATGCAAAGGCAAAAATACCCGCTAGTTTAAAATTCCGCCAGATTTTTATTCTCGATTCAGCATCATTAATTGCTGCTGCACCTGGACGTGGTGAGCTTGAAGGTTTAATCATGCAGGTATTGGGTGAGGCATACAGTGCAAAAAATATTATTATTTGCCTGGATAATGCACAGCTATTTTTCGAAGAAGGCATAGGATCAGTCGATCTAACAAATGTATTATTGCCCATCCTTGAAGCTGGTAATCTACGGATTATCCTAACGATGGACGAACAGCGCTACTTGCAAATTGGACAGCGAAATCCATCCCTCATTAATGCACTCAACCGGATCAGCATCCCGCCAGCAAGTCGTGAAGAAACGATTGCCGTTATGCAGGATCAGTTGATTATGACTGAATATCAGCGCAAGGTAACCTATATGTATCAGTCACTTGATGAAGCCTACCGGCTAAGTGAGCGATATGTGCATGATCTTGCAATGCCAGGCAGAGCACTGAAATTATTAGAAAGCGCAGCCGGATATGATCAAAATGGATTCGTGACAGGTAATTCGGTACAACAGGCGATAGAGCAAACAATGGATATTAAAGTTGGTGTGGCGAGTGGTGAAGATGAGCGTGAAAAATTGCTGCATTTAGAGGACCTTATTCATCAGCGGATGATTAATCAGAGTCGCGCTGTACAGGTTGTTAGTGACGCATTGCGCCGCGCACGCGCTGGAGTGCGTAACGAAAATCGGCCAATTGGCACCTTCCTATTTCTTGGTCCAACTGGTGTCGGTAAAACGGAACTCAGCAAGGCGCTTGCCGATGTCTATTTTGGTGGTGAGGATCGGATGGTTCGTCTGGATTTGAACGAATATGTGCGGCCCGATGATGTATCCCGATTGATTGCCGATGGTGCTGATGATCCAACGAGCCTAACGGCACAGGTGATGAAACAACCATTCAGTGTTGTGCTGATCGACGAGATAGAAAAAGCGCATCCGCAGGTTTTGACAACATTGCTGCAGCTGCTTGACGAAGGAATTTTGCGTGATATCAAAAACCGTGAAGTGAGCTTTCGTGATGCAATCGTCATCGCAACGTCAAATGCGGGCGCTGATCGTATTCGTGAGTATATTGAACGTGGATACAAGCTACAGGATTTCGAGCAGAAATTTGTCGATGAATTGATTAGCAGTAACCAGTTCCGTCCGGAATTTTTGAACCGATTCGACGAAATTGTTATCTTTCGTCCACTTGAAAAACCAGAACTAGTCCAAGTCATTGATCTCATTTTGGCAGGTATTAATAAACAGATGGCTTTGCAAAAGGTCAGTGTGCATGTCGCAGATGATGCAAAGCTGTTTTTGGTTGATCATGGCTATGACCCACGTCTCGGTGCCAGGCCGATGCGTAGGGTTGTGCAGCGTGCGGTTGAGAACTTGGTTGCAAAACAAATGTTAAGCGGTGCGGCTGTACCGGGTTCAACAATAGAAATTACGCTTGAGCAAGTACAGCAAATTCTAGATGTCAAGTAATTCCGGATCCACATGTTTATTGGCAGTCCGTGTTGGGGTAAAAAACATAAAAATAGAGCAAGCTACCGCTGCTATCATAAGAATGATTGTGAGTATCCACGATTGAAAAACAATCCCGCAAATAATGCATGACAGCCAGGCAGCGCTTTGCGAAATAATCTTTGTTGGTAGTGGCAGATCTTTTTGTCTTTGATAAATATCGATTTCCTGTAATGTTTCGCGTAGGATCGGTAATTTTATTAACCAGCGGTGTAGTTTGGGGCTCGACCGCGAAAATGCCCAAAGCGCGATAATGATAAATACGGTAGTTGGTAATCCCGGGAGAAAAATACCAGCTATACCAAGCATGGTCGTGATAAGTCCAAGACCAATGTAGGCGATTCGCTTACCAGTCACGTAGCTGCACCCCGATCAAGCTGATTTTTGTTTGTGTCATTCAACTTATTATACAAAAGAAATGTGGCATCACATAGCAGCTGCTTGTTTGATATATGGTCTGAAATCAACGGTACTTGCTATCTCTATAGAGTCTATAGAATCCAGTGATACCCATTCTGCCATCTCAGCGTATTCCTTTTCATGATCATCAAAACCATCTATTGATAATTCGCCCCCCATGTACTCACAAGTGTAGTATATAAGAATACTGTGGTATGAATTGTTGTTTGAGTGCGCCGCATGGAAGAAACTGTTTTCAATACCTATTACTTTTGGTTTGTCTACATCAATTCCAGTCTCCTCTTTGACTTCACGGATAACAGCATCTTTTAAATCTTCACCCAAATCAACACCGCCGCCCGGTAAGTCGTATTTGCCGAATTGTTTTGATAGTAATACCTTGTTGTCGTTTATAATTATTCCATAAGCAGATGGGCGCCAGCGTAGTTGATCTATAGAAATCTCATAGTTATTTCCCTCGACGTCTTGGCAAATAATCGTGTTTGTCATGATCTCATCATAGCAGAGCTTGAACACAGGCTCTATTATCTAATTGCGAATGAGTAGCTATCGCTTAATGGTTGCAAATCAGGTTTGCCAAATTTGGCGATGTCCTGTCGATACCAGTCGTAACTATTAAAGTATGGCGGAGTTGTTTTGGAGTGGAACTTATCAGCCTACATAACAAGCAGTTCCTCGTCCGTTTCTGCGAAGTAATCTGCCGCAGGCAAAGGTAGATGCTGATTGATAATATCTTGTTTGGACAGACCAACTCCTGTATGATGTGCCGCAAAGCGCCAGAGATTTTCTGGTAAGCCTTCTTCCTTGAGAATACGCTCCCCCTCTGTCCCATGCGTTATATAGTGCACACCATGTCTCGACGAGAGTTCTACCAACTGCTAGATTATTTGTGTCGACAAGTTGCAGGGCTATATCACGGACTATACAGCAATGTGTGAATATCAGATCGTACACTACATCGCTTGGCGCATACTTTTTATGAAGGGCCACAATTTCATCATAGGTAATAGGCATTATAGTAGTTATTATAACGTAATCACATTTGTGGTTGGATGATCATAGTAGATAGATCTAATGGGCGAAGGCTTTTGCATATGTTTTATGCGATGACAATTCCTCTTTGGCCAAAGAATTTACTGAAATCATCAAACGAAATGCTGGCGTATTCCTGAGTTGATGTACTAATGCCGGATGGATTATGGAAATAAAATTCCTTTTCATTTAGATCATACCCAAGCATGAGGACAAGGTGGCCGCCTTTGTGCGTTGGATTGACTTCTGGCGTACGAATATCCGGGCTAACTGAAGCGATGACATAATATTCTGCATTCAGTGCGGTAATAACCTCATCGATAATAAGCGGTACAATGAGCTTTGCATTCAGTCCAAACTCCGCTTTTATGAATTTGACGTAAGGTACATAATGCAACCCCTTCGATTCTTTAAGTGGATAGCTATAGCCACCATATTCTGTGCACTTTTTGCCAAGTTCTACGAGAGGAATAATTTTACCAGTCTTGTGTGCAAGTAGCATTTTTGTACAGGCCATGCCACACCCTACCCAGCTCCAATCTTCATATTCCTGCTTACTTGTTGCACCGGATAATTTCCACTTCGGATCGTCTTTGGTATCGATTGCATGACTAAGTATTTTTGCGTTTAATTCGCGCGACTCCCACTGGGAAAAGTAGGGAACATCAGTAAAAGTAAACTTTCTACGGACATTTCGTGGTATCAAGGTGTGTCTGATTCGTTTTGCGTGAAGCAATAGATGATTTTTTGGATTGATCATTGCATAAAGTATAACAGCATACTGGACGGTATTAGAATTGAACTAACTTCTAATTAAAATCGTGACAACAATCCCAAGCTGAATAATAAACAACGGAATGTATGTGATGATTAAAGGCTTTTGCATATGTTTGATACTAAACACGGCAAAAACGCCAGCCTGAAACGTGAAATATGCCCAAGTAATGAGTGAAACACTTGATATATCAGGAACGGTCATGACGGAATACAGCTGGGCAAGACTGACGATCGGCATGCCTAGGCCAATGATCGTCGTGAGAGTATCAATATTTTTATTTTGATTTTTACGTTTAGACATTCGCTAAATTATACCAATGAAAAAGGATAAGTTCTATAGTATAGCGAGTTATGCAAGGTTAGAGCTAATTTGGTTGATGATAGACCCAAACAATTTTGTTAGACACAAGTCTAGCCTTTGTCCTTTTATAAGCTTTTGTCTCGTATTTATCCAAAATATCTAATTCTTTTTTGGCAACTTCCACAACCTTGCCCCTGATCCTTGAAGTGTTGTCGGGGAATGCGATGGGGTAGAGTTTACCACTTATTTCTATTTGCTTTTTTGAGTAACCAACCAAAACATCCTTTTGAGTAGATAGCACATGTCCTAAAATGCTCATTTGGACTTTTGGATCTCGCAACGTTCCATAGATAAATAGATTTTCCATAATGTTATTTTGCAGCGCGTGTAACTTCATCGAACGACATATGACTACCTTTTGATTTCTCGATGTCCCGTACTGATTGGGTGAGTGCAAACGTGGTGGTATTTTTATATAAACTCGTTGAACCATTATTATCAACACCATAAAGTGATTGACGAGCTAATCTATAAAACATGTAATAGGAAACCATTTTAGCGTAGTGTTGACTGGCTCGGATCATGAGTGATCCTACATACTGCACCATTCTGGCAGCATCTCGGAATGGTCCGCCCATCATGCCGATCAAATTTATTGTTGCGTTTAGTCCCAGATCGGCTCCTTCCGCAGTTACATCTATGGTTAGCGTACTTGCTATGAGTCGTTTAAAATCTTCTTGCTGTAGTTGTTCGCTTAGAATGTACATTTGTTTGTAGATAGCATCAATGGAATAGCCGGGTGTTCCGTACATGTCTATAAAAACGAACCAAATATATCTTAGTCTTAACCCTATCATAAATGTATATACACCAAATCCAATACATGTCAGAATTATGGCGCAAATGTAGACAATATAACTCTGCTGAAAAACGACGGTAACGCCAATGGCGACTGCTATGGCAATAAGGAGTGGTATCGCATAGTAACGAAAAAATATTGAAAAATCGAGCAATAGACTTGGCCAAAAAAGCGATGCAGCCAACTTCCAGCTTTCCGATGATGAAAGCGGTATTTCGTCAAAGTAAGAATCGACCCACAATATTCGTTCTATCTTAAATATTCTTCCGATGATAAAGTTCCAAAGTAATACTAACGCCATTCCGATAAATGCGATAGCCAGTAATGATTCTTGCGATGGGGATAATGCACTGTCGTGCAGTTTGTAGACAGTGGAAACGATAATATAAAAAAGCGTCGGTAGTAGTAAATAGGGAGCTGCGAGTAATAATACACGACCAAAAAGTAATCCTTTGCGTCTGTCCAGTTCGGAACGTACTTGGTGCATGATATCCCGGTATTTGGGAAGGCTGAACACCGATTCTGTGTTGGATCCTGTACGTTGTGCTAGTGGTCCTTCGGTCGGCTTTGGATATATTGCTTGCAGATTAAATCTTTGAGCTGGGTTATTCGATACATCGTTTTGTGGTTGGTTATTCATAATAAAATGTATGAATCAATAATAACAGACTAAGATATTAAACATTGACGAATTTGTCATAAATAAACATACTGTCATTAGATTAACGGAGATAAATTGTTATGCCAATAGATAAAGAGCCAGCGCAAAGATCATCACATCAATCTAGGCGATGGGGGCGTCTTTTTATGGAACTGTCGGATGGAAGAGTAGTTCGTCGACCGGCCACTATGCTCCGACCACTTACGTGGCGGGAATCGATGTTAGGGCGTCCTGCTACGACGGCAGATATCATAGGTCCAGAAATATTATTGCAAGAAGCGGATGAATTAAGTGAGCTACGTAAACGATTTAATCAAGATAGTGCTGAGTGAAGCAAGATAACAGGCTAGTATAAATACTATCTATCACTGTCCAGTATATGCTACAGATATATACTGGCATGAAAAGCTTTAAGTTATGAGAACAATTATGCTTGGTACAGCGTATTGTACAGTTTTAGAAATGAACTATCCTAATTCGATGCCTTTATCATTAAGAATGGGTCGCAGGATATCAGCAAACTCATCTTGTGCCAATGCCTGAGCAACGGGATCTGAGGACAACGCTCGCGAACCCAAGTTAGCTCGAGTAAACGTCTCAACCTGCGTACGAATATTAGCTAGGTTTTCTTTCGGCCCCCGATTGGTCAGCTCCAGATGGGCCATTTCATCGGAATCCACATACTCTTCCAATGTGGCTCGATGCGCGGCTTGGCGAGCTGCAACTCTACCATCGCGATATGGTATAGCAATTTCAGGGCCTAGTAGATCATCTGCCGTAGGTCTTTGGTGCTTCATTGCATCGACAGCACGGAGAGGCATCAATAACCTGCGTCGGATCGTAGCGGATTTTTGCGAAGCGGTGTGTCGTCTATCGGGATTTTTTTCAATACTCATAATTCAAAGTATAACGTATGAAGATTACTATTGATGATATCTATGCTTTGGTACCCCGGGCAGGGTGACGCAAGATGGTTTGGCTAGGATAGCCAAACCATCAACTAGGTGCT
>CAZCYG010000003.1:0-16050 GCA_964502795.1 uncultured Candidatus Saccharibacteria bacterium
AATGATTCAATGACACTGGACGAGAAATTGGCAGCTATTGACGCAGCCATGGCGGCGGCGCAAGCAGTTGCCGATGACCAGGCACAGGCAAGTGGCACGTTTGCTGCACCACTTGATCCAGCAGATCTGACGATGTGCGAAGGTTGTCAATAAGGAGGACGGGCGTTATGGCACAACGACTGTTTGAAACATTAAGGAAAGGATTTGCAAACTATCATGGCAGGTATTCTCGGCACGGGCATTCAAGACGGATTATTACTTAAACCGGTTCATTATCAATGGGCGATGGACCTCTATGACCAAGCGGTTGCGAACACGTGGTTTCCGAACGAAGTTCAACTGGGTCAGGATCTGAGCGATTGGAAGAAAATGAGTGATGAAGAGCGCCACGCGGTGACGTTCCTGATGAGCTACTTTAACCCAAACGAACTGCTGGTTAATAAAGCACTCGCATTTGGCGTATACCCATACGTTAATGCGGCCGAATGTCACCTGTATTTGGCAAAACAAATGTGGGAAGAAGCGAATCACTGCATGGCGTTTGAATATGTGCTGGAAACATTTCCAATCGACCGTGAAGCGTCGTATGCTGCGCATGTTGAAGTGCCATCAATGGCACGCAAAGAGGAATTTGAAACAAAGTTCATTAAGCGTATGACCGAGCAGACGCTTAATATCAAAACGACCGATGGCAAAAAAGATTTCATCCGCAACCTGATCGCCTACAACATTATCCTCGAAGGCATCTGGTTCTACAGTGGGTTCATGGTAGCGTTGTCATTCCGACAACGAAATCTATTACGTAATTTCGCGTACCTGATCAACTGGGTTGTTCGCGACGAATCTCTGCATTTGAAATTCGGTATCAATCTCATCCTGACAGTATTGGAAGAGAACGAAGACCTGCAGACCGAAGAATTTGCAAACGAAATAAAGCAAATGATTATTGATGGTGTCGAAATGGAAGAGCAGTATAACAAAGACCTGTTGCCAAACGGTATTCTGGGCCTGAATGCTGATTATATCAACCAGTATGTTCGCTATCTGGCTGACCGTCGCCTGGAAGAACTCGGATTTGATCCACATTACAACGTATCAAATCCTGCCAAATGGATGGCAACAGCGAATGATACGCTTGAACTGGTGAATTTCTTTGAAGCGACGAATACTTCTTACGAAGTGAATGCAACTGCCCCCAAGAAAAAGGACTAGTATCATGGCGAACCACTGCGTTGACGGTTCGGTACTCCTTCGACGTATGCTGAATACGTCTCAGTCCGCGCCTTACCGTCGCCTTGTGTTTCATCCACGCTACCAGCCTTTTCGAGACTATGGACGGGAAGTATCGGAATGAAAATCACACTCTGCGGGTCAATGAAATTCGATGCAGAGATGCAGGCTGTCAAAAGCGAATTAGAAGCTTTGGGGTATGAGATTGTAAAGCCAAATGTCGTCGAAGGACATGTGTATGAAGATAACTTAGACGATAATGCTGCACTGAAAGGTGGATTTATTGATGAGCATTTTCGCAAGATTGATGATTCGGACGCCATATTGGTGGTCAACCATGAGAAAAATGGTGTTCAGAATTACATTGGTGGCAATGTACTGATCGAAATAGCATATGCGTATGCACAAGGTCTGGAATTATTTATCCTGTATGATATCCCAGACGTATCATACAGTGACGAAATTAGGGGTATGCAGCCGATAGTACTTCATGGCTCGCTGACGAAACTCGATGAGTATTTCAATCAGTTACCACTTGTATTCATGAGTACCGAAAGTCCTGTGAAGCATCGTGCAGTTAGTCGTGGACTACGGCGGGCAGGTATCCGCACGCAGGTTGACGGCAAAAAGGTCGAGTCGGGGGTCAGTGAACAGCCAACAAGTATAGACGAAACCTATCAAGGGGCGCTGGGACGACATGCGCACCTGAAAAAGCTGAATAAGAAAGCTGACTATTACGTGACGATTGAAAGCGGGCTGCACCGACTACATGATCAGCATAGTTTGTTCGGCACGACAGTGACGATTATCGAAAAGGCAGGCCAGAGGCAACATATAGGCATGGATCTGGATATAGAATTCCCTAAAAGCATGTTGGATAAGGTACCATCACAGTATCCCGATCTAGGCGTGTTGGTCCAACAGGAATATGGATCAACACTGAAAGATCCGTATCCATACATCACGAACGGCAAGTTGACCCGAGCAAAAACCGTCGAAGATGCCGTGTTTAACGTCGCCATACAGCTAGAGGAATCAGTGTGAAAACCGAAACTGAAGTCAGGGTATATTCGAAGGGGAGTGAGTGATTCTAAAAACTCGTCGAGTTTTAGCACTGCTTGGTCCGGCATTTGTGGCAGCAATTGCGTATGTTGATCCGGGTAATTTTGCAGCAAATTTCAGCGCTGGTGCAGAATATGGCTATGCGCTACTATGGGTACTTGTCGTTGCCAATTTGATGGCGGTATTGGTGCAGTATTTGAGTGCAAAAGTTGGCATCGTGACGGGCGCAAGCCTGCCTGAAGTAATTGCGACGAAACTGGGCCGTAATAGTCGTATTGCCTATTGGTTGCAGGCAGAACTGGTCGCGGTAGCGACTGATATTGCCGAAGTGATTGGTGGAGCTATCGCGCTGCGCGTACTATTCGGATTGCCGTTGATCTGGGGCGCACTGATTACCGGAACTGTCAGTATGGGGCTGCTGCTGATATATAGCACGCGCGGTCAAAAGATTTTTGAACGCGTTATTGTGGGTTTGCTGCTGATCATTCCACTCGGTTTTGTCGCGGGGCTGTTCCTGCGACCGCCGGATCCGGGTGAGATAGTACGGGGACTGGTGCCAGGGCTACATTCAGCTGATATGGTATTACTCGCGACTGCTATGCTGGGTGCAACGGTCATGCCACATGTTGTCTATTTGCACTCCGCGATGAGTCGTGATCGTCACGGCAAACGACAGGGCGGGGAGCTGCGACAATTACTGCGCGCGACAAAGATTGATGTCGGTGTTGCGATGATTATCGCTGGGGGTGTCAATATATGCATGTTACTACTCGCCGCGAGCGCTCTGCGTGGATTACCGGGCACGGATACGCTAGAGGGTATTTATTATGCGCTGACAACGCATTTATCTAGTCTGATTGCTGGATTATTTGGACTCAGCTTGTTGGCATCAGGCTTTGCATCTACGGCGGTAGGAGCGCATGCGGGAGCGGTAATTATGGACGGTATGCTGCGCCGCCGTATACCACTGTACTGGCGACGGTTGATCACTATCATTCCGGCATTATTCATCGTCGCGATTGGTATCGATCCAACATTTGCGTTGATTATGTCGCAAGTTGCACTGAGTTTTGGCATTCCATTCGCACTGGTGCCGCTGCTACTTGTAACGGCGAGCAAACGTATCATGAAAGCGGAGGTTAACCATCCGATGACAACAGCTATCCTGGCTACTATAGCGACAGTGATTGTCGGGTTAAATGGTGTTTTGATTTGGCTGACGGTGACTGGTTGATGCCCTCTATTTGGTATAGTAGGTACCATGAAAGTATACGTCGCGGTGCGGTTCAAGGGTACAGATAATAAACAGGCACTCGAAGCACTTTGCGCTGCGGTAAAGGCAGCTGGCATGACGGATTTTTGCTTTATCCGTGATGTCGAACACTATAAACATACATTTGATGATCCCAAAGAATTATGGCAGCGAGCCTACGACGAAATCGGCGCATGTGACGCGCTGCTCATCGATGTGTCTGATTACCCAACGGGTGGCCGTTTGGTCGAAGCAGGCATCGCTTATGCGCTTCGCAAGCCAGTTATTGTGGTGAAAAAATACGGCATTCATCACAAAAACCTATTCGACGGTATCTCATCAACCGTTATCGAATACACCGACCACAAAGATATGACGACACAACTGAAAAAATTCGAACGTGACCGTAACTTTAACGTGACGGACAAATCAACGATGTTTGTGATGTTTTTGTTGCTGGGCGGAGCAATCAGCTGGATACTCTCGCAGTTTTTTATCCCACTTGCCGTTGTTGGCGCTGTGCTGTATTGGCTGGTTGTCCGCGCGATATTCCCGTTGCTTAAATCATTTGACCGGGTGATTATTTTTGTCCCATTGTTGTTTGTTTGGATTATGGGCCTGTTGGTTCTACAACCTGTAAACAGTGCATTTGCGATTGCGTGGGGCATTGGGTTTTGGGTCATTTCGCTGTTAATTCTTCAAAAAGCCAAGCTTTCGCTGTAATAAATTGCTATACTGACCATAGTGAAGACAACGCTTGTTATATTTGGCATTACCGGTGATCTGGCGCAGCGCAAATTATTACCTGCGCTGGCGAATGTTATTGAGGCAGGCGAGGTCGGTGAGTTGTCGATTATCGGTGTGTCACGGCGCCATGTCGAACAATTCGAAGTCCTGGGTAATCATCACCAATTGATTGGGACGACGTCGCTATTCCAGATGGATCTGGATAATCCGGATGACTACGTAAAACTTCGTGGCTATATTAATCAGGAGAGTGATGAGCAAGTCCTTTTTTACCTGTCGGTTCCACCTGAATCAGCGAGTGGTATCGTTGAAAATCTTGGACGTGCCGGTTTGAATGGCCAGCACAACAAAATACTGCTGGAAAAACCATTTGGCCGCGATGTCGCATCGGCGCAGGCGATGATCGATCACACGGCGGCGTATTTTCATGAATCGCAGATTTATCGGATTGACCATTATCTTGCGAAAGAAATGGCGCAAAATATCGTTACCTTTCGCGCGCGAAATGCGATTTTTGCCCATCTATGGAGTAATCAGTATATTGAACGAATTGAAATTCTGGCACTGGAATCCATAGGTATTGAGGGTAGAGCGGCGTTTTACGAACAGACGGGTGCCTTGCGTGATATCGTACAGGGCCATCTGTTGCAGTTACTGGCGCTGACACTTTTGCAACTGCCGACCGAACTGGACTGGGCTGATTTGCCGCAGCTTCGAGACAAGGCGCTAAGCGCCGTAAATCCGGTCAACCCGGAGAAAACCGCTCGGGCACAATATGACGGTTACCAAGAAGAGGTGAACAATCCAAATAGTACTGTCGAAACATTCGTGTCAATCGAATTAGAATCTTCTGATCCGTTGTGGCAGGGTGTGCCACTGGTGCTCACAACGGGCAAAGCACTGGAGAGTAAAAAAACGGAAGTTCGTATTCATTTTCGCCGTCAGAACGACATGCAGAGCAATTTTCTCATATTTAAAATCCAGCCCGAAGAAGGCATCGCGATTGATCTGGTGACCAAAAAACCTGGCTATGACATGGAGGTTGAGCATCAAAAACTCAGCTATATGTATCCTGCGAGCGAGCGCCGCCCCGATGCGTACGAGCAAGTGCTCGTCGACGCTGTGAATAGCCGCAAAAGTTTGTTTGCAACGAGTGCAGAAGTCCTGAGAGCTTGGGAAATCCTGGCTCCGTTACAGGTAGCCTGGCAGACAGATACAGCGATAATTCAGTATGTTCCAGGATCGTACGCCCGCGATGTTATTGCAATAAGCAGCCAAAGATTTAGTTAGTGCCAAATATACAACACAGGACGCTACCTATAGCAGTCACGACTAGTTGATGCTACAATGAAATCCCATGGGAGAGACATTGCCTATGGCTAACAAAGATCAAAAGTTTATTTTTGTGACAGGAGGGGTCCTGTCGGGGGTAGGTAAGGGTATTACGGCGGCGAGTATCGGCGCTGTACTGCAAGCCAAAGGTGTGAATGTCTCTATTCAAAAGTGTGACCCGTATCTCAATGTGGATGCGGGTCTTTTGAATCCTGCCGAACACGGCGAATGTTTCGTGACGATTGATGGTGCCGAGACGGATCTGGACCTTGGTCATTACGAGCGTTTTTTGGATTTGGAACTGACGCAGAAAAACGCGACGCTTTCTGGCCGTCTGCTACAGCAATTAATTGCCGACGAACGGTCGGGCAAATTCGGCGGCAAAACGGTGCAGTTGGTGCCGCACCTCACCGGGGCGATCCAGGACGCAATCCAGCTGGCGGCAAATGGCAGTGACGTGCACATCGTCGAGATTGGCGGCACGGTTGGTGACTACGAAGGACTGTCCTTTGTCGAAGCAATCCGTGAATTTGCAGGTCGTGTCGGGCGTGAAAACTGTTTGTATGTGCACGTGGTCTATGTGCCATTCATTGGTACGAGCAAAGAATTCAAGACCAAACCGGCACAGAATGCACTCAATGATCTGCGCGGGTTTGGTATCGTGCCAGACTGCGTAGTGGTGCGGACGGATGATCCAGCGCCCGAAAGCGTGGCTCGCAAGATCGCGTTATTCAGTGGTGTCCGTGATGATGCGGTGATTATGTTGGCTAATGCCAAAACGGTGTTTGAAGTCCCGCTGACAATTGCGGCCAGTGGTATCAATGATGTGCTGACACGCTTTACAGGTAACGACAAGACACCCGATCTGACCAAGTGGCAAAACATCGTGGCAGCTCAGATGAAAAGCCATGACAAAACCGTAACGGTTGGCATGGTCGCCAAATATATGGACAACGAAGACACTTATATTTCTGTCATTGAAGCGCTCAAGGCTGCTGGTTGGCAGGAAGATGTGGCGGTGAGTATCAAGTGGATCAATGCCGAAACGGCGACGGATGAGGATTTTGAAAAAGTCGACGCGCTTCTTGTACCAGGTGGGTTTGGTGAACGTGGTATCCCAGGCAAAATTGCTGCCGCCACCTATGCACTTGAACACAAAAAGCCATATTTAGGTCTATGTCTTGGGCTGCAAGTGGCAGTGATCGCAGCTGCTCGTCGTGGTGGCCTAGCTGATGCTCATAGTACAGAGTTTGATCAGGACACACCGAACAACGTTGTGTATATTATGGAGGGTCAACAAGGTAAGGAATCGACTGGCGGTACCCTGCGACTTGGTAATTATGATGCAAAATTATACGAAGGTAGCAAGGTTGCCGAGACATACGGTGCAACCGATGTTGTCGAGCGACATCGCCATCGTTATGAAGTTAATCAGGCGTTTACTGATGCGATTGCTCATGGCGGACTGATAATCAGTGGTACATCGCCTGATGGCAAACTGGTTGAATTTGTTGAAGCACCAGATCATCCATATATGGTTGCAACGCAGGCGCATCCTGAATTCAAATCACGTCCCAACCGTCCTCATCCACTATTTGTGGGATTGATTCGTGCGGCAAAGCAGTAGTATTATATGGCCACAAAATGCTACACTGAGCGTAGCAAAAATGATGGGCGGGACTAATGACGAATAGACAGCATGGTTTTACAATTGTTGAACTATTGATCGTTATTGTTGTGATTGGTATTTTGGCAGCGATTGTCATTGTTGCGTATAACGGCGTAACGAGCAGGGCGAGTGACAATGCTGTCAAGTCTGATCTGGTTAATCTGGCGAAAGAGATGGAAGCATATAAAGCGGTCAGCTCAGAAGCGCGCTATCCTATGAATAATACAGAGCTTTATGCAATGAATGGTGGGATTAGGATGAGTAAGGGTGCATATGATGTTAGCAACAATAATGTTGTTGTTTGCTTTCAGACTAATGGCACGGCGTATGGCATACTTGCTGCTTCAAAAACCGGTAATATTTTTTATATCTCATCTACTACGAAAACACCGACAAGTACATCGCAAACAAATAATGCTGGTGCATCAACAATATGTCCGGCAATCGCTATTCCCGCTTCGAGTTGGGAGTGGATGGTACTAGGTGGGTCTTGGAACTCAAATGTGAAGTAGGTATTCGTCTGGGTACTTGACATTTTTAACCACAAGTGCTATAGTGAGTACGTAGGATACATAAAAGAATAAACATCATGCCAGACCTCACAGACGAACCAATCAACTATCACGACGACAACCGCGTGCTGCGCTATCTGTTACATAACGTCAAAGGTATTAGCCCGGTATCGGGCGGTGTACTAGGTGATGCGCTGGAAGAAGAATATCGAGAATCCGAAGAAGAATCTTACGCTGTTGAAGCATTTGATTTTGAAGCAGACGTATAACCTCTGTAAATCTGCTCATTACCCCGAACCCAATATCTATTGGGTCCTTGAGGGGAGGGCTCGCCCTCCCCGTTCTATTGGTGAAATAAATCCACCAATAGAACTCCTCACCCCTAAAGACTTCGCTGTTGCTCGTTAACCAGCAAGTACCTAACAGTGGTGTTTATATCGGACTGAAGGTATACTACAGTGGATGGACAAAAAGATTACTCAGGTAGTGCTTGATGAATTTGGCGTTGAGATAGACGTTGTACTGACGCGGCCCGATGCGCAGTTTGGTGACTGGGCAACGAACGTGGCGCTGCAAGTAGCAGGCAGGGTGGGCAAACCGCCGCGCGAAATTGCCGAGCAGATCGCTGAAAAACTACGTGCGACTGGCGAATATGAAAAGGTTGATGTAGCCGGTCCCGGGTTTATCAATTTGACCCTTGCGCCGCAGGCGTTATTGGATTTGACCAAACGCGAGCCAATTCCGCAGCGAGCAGGACAAACGGTTGTGATCGAAACGAACAACCCCAATCCGTTCAAAGCGATGCATATTGGTCATGCCTATAATGCTATTCTGGCTGACACAATGGCGAATTTGTATGCCGTTGATGGAGCGCGGGTCAAACGTGTTAGCTATCATGGTGATGTCGGACTGCATGTGGGCAAAAGTATGTGGGCAATCCTGCGCGAGACGGGCGGAGATATTGCCAAACTGCAAGCAATTCCAGCGGACGAGCGCAATCGGTTCATGAGCAGAATGTATGCCGAGGGATCGCGAGCGCACAAAGAATCAGAACAGGCGAAAAAAGAAATCGATGATCTGGCAAAACAGTCGTTCGTGTTGGACGATCCGACGTACAAAGCCATCTATGATCTGTGTGCGCAGTGGAGCTATGACGATATTGATGCCATCGTCGCGCGATTAGGAAATGTGCCGATCGAGCGACGCTATGTCGAGAGCGAGACCGAGCAGCCGGGCAAAAAACTGATCATTGACCATACACCAGACGTATTTACGCAATCCGACGGCGCTTATATTTTTGAGGGCAGCAAATACGGATCGTTCGACAACGCTTATATCGGCAGCAATGGCAATGGACTGTATGGTGCGCACGACATGGGGCTGATCCAGCTGAAGTACGCAGACTATCCTGATTTGTCTGAAAGTGTCGTGGTGACAGGTGGCGAACAAGGCGCGTACTTCAAGGGCGTGATTGCTGCCAGCGAACTGGCGATTCCTACGCTGCAGGGAAAACTGAAAAGCGTTGCGACCGGTCTGGTCAAACTATCGACCGGCAAGATGAGCAGCCGCACCGGCGAGGTGATCGAGATCGACTGGTTGTTTGACCAGTTTGCCGACGCTATCCGACAGCGTGGCGGCGAGCCGACCGACGACATTGTAGCGGGCGCGCTACGCTATCAGTTCCTGAAAGTCAAAATTGGCAGCGATGTTGTGTTTAACGTCGGCGAAGCTGTCAGCCTGACGGGTAATACCGGCAGTTATTTGCAATATGCCCATGCCCGCGCACGGCGGATTCTGGAAAAAATTGACGGTGTGACGATGCCTACCGACGTACGTGATGAAGATCGTCTACTGGTGCGAAAACTGGGTGAATACAGCGAAATTGTTAGTTTAGCAACCAAAACGCTCGAACCGCATCATATCTGCAACTATCTATTTGAGTTGGCACAGGAATTTAATCGTTATTACGAGAAAAACCAGGTGATTGGCAGCGAATTCGAGCAGCATCGGGCAGGTTTGGTTAATATCTATGCTGATACGCTGCGCGCAGGTTTGATGATCCTTGGCATTGCTGCGCCAGATAAGATGTAATTAGAGCAGTTCTGAGCGAATTGCCGTCTGTAGCATAGCATGGTAGAAATGGGGAATGCCTTGCCTGTATACACAGCCATAAAAAATATCGGTTCCACGTGTTTGGACGTCAATTTTATTCGTGTGTTCGGCAAGTTTTTCATAGTTAAGCACAACAGTGTCGCTTGCTGTGTCGTGTGCGAAATATGCTGGATTGAAAAATGCTCCGACATATTTGTCTCGTGATGGTTTGAGAGACGTTTCGTCGCATAGCGGTACTGATTTTGGTAGGGGTGTGCCTGTTAATATATGAGTCAGATCTGCTTCTGCGTTATTAGAAAATCGCGCCCACTCCATCATTGTCCTCAGTGATTGTCGGGCAATTTTACGTGTTTGGTCTTGATTTACCTCGGTATCAAGGACTTCGGGTACGACATGTAAAAAAGAACCAATAGTGCTTACACCAGATATGGCTGCTCTGAGGATATCGTGAAATTGTTTCGTCGTCATAGACTGCTGACTGGTAAGGTAGTGTTCGACAACGTCTATTCCTACTGATTGCAATTCTGACCAGTTACTAACGTGGGTATCGAGTGGTGATAGATCAAGATCTTGAAGTAGTGCGAATGTCTCCCTTCTTCTTTTCAGAGTCACAGGAGCATCTCGGGTCAGTATGACCTCACGACCATTCCGTGTTGTGGCTATTCTGGGCATGACAGGACAGGTAATATGTGTAACATTCTGACTTTGATGCAAACGATGTTCTAGGCTAGGACCTGGCATAGAAATATATTATACAATACAATAAAATAATTAATAATTCTAACATTGTGGTATCAGTAAAAACATAGTAAAGTAGTATTATGGGATTAACTCATCGCCAATTCATCACTTCTCGCGAGCTCCTCGTGATTATTGATGTTGCACCGGCGAGCTGATTCCATCTGTCCAATCAACAAAGAAGCTCGCCGAAAGGCGATTTTTTGTTGAGAGGGCAGTATCAACCATCCAAGACAATGCCGGTGGAGCCGGCAAGGAAATTTCACAAGGAGAAGCGTGCTACATCCAGTAGATTACGATATCGCTGACGCCATCCGCACTCTCGGGTGCGGAGTTCCCAAGCTTGATGGCTGGGAGCAGCGGATCGCCCAACACGTCAAATTGCCGGGGAGTGAAACAGACTTCCTGGTGCGTGAGTCGATCGAGCGGCTTGAAGGGGTGGGGGTTGTCAAGCTGCATTCGCAAACGGGCATTCTGTTTGGCGGCCAAATCCGCCCCATAGGTATAGTGTTGGCAGAACTCACGAATCGTCACCCGCTTGATGAAGAGACGGTAGAGGTGATTCTGTTGAATACCGTAAAACTCGCCGAAGCACGCCAAGCTTGTGGCAAGGATCTGTTCCGAGAACCGGTGATCCCGGGTCTGGTGAGCGCCTAGCCGCACTACCTGTCAATCCCTTACAAAGGGACGGTGGCTGGAGGAGGGCCGAACATGCCTTTTCCTCCAGCCACCGCGGGTAACACGCTTCTCCTTTACACTTTTTTGATATTCGATACAATAACAGATATAAACGAGGAGTTATAGCATGGCAGAAAAGAAACCATCAAAAGTAGCAGCAGCGCGGGCAAAAGCGGCCGAAAAGGCGAAAGCCGCAAAGTCGAAAGCAACTGATGCATCAAAAGGTCACGGCGGTGGGTTCCTAGACTTCATTCGCACACAAGGTGTTGTCGGCCTGGCAGTTGGTTTGGCGATTGGTACCGCGGCTGGCGCGACAGTCAAGGCATTGGTTGAAGGCTTTATCAACCCGATCGTGCAGTTTATCGTCGGTTCGCAGGATTCGTTGGCATCGGCATCATGGCAGTTGGAACTATGGGGCCGCGCGGCGGATTTCAAATGGGGCGCAGCGGTGTCATCGGCAATTACGCTTATTGCGACGGCACTGGTGATTTATTGGATTGTGAATGTGTTTAAGCTGGATCGATTGGATAAGAAAAAGGATTAATTTTTTGTTCTTGTAGCTCCAAGAAACAAGAGCCCTCCTTTTGTGTCGACAAAAGGAGGCGAAAAACTCGTGACGGCTTCGCTCCGCCGCGATGATTTCACTGAAAAAGACGGTTGTTCGAGAACTCCCGTTGGTCGATCATTTTTCATTTCTTTAGTTGTATAAAAATGACATACTCTCACAAATGACTCCGTCTTTTTCACCTCGCTCATCTCGGGGAACTGCAGATGTCACACTACTGAGATATTGTTCAACGCGGCAGAGCCGCGAATAATAACATTAATTATTGCCCGCAATATCTGCAGGCAACCGAGAAAGAATGGCGACGGACCATCGAGTCACTCGCGAGAGCCTGTCAAAAGCAAATAAAATCGATATGCTTTTGACCGACCAGCGGGAGTTCTCGAGCGACGATGAGACAGTGTCAATCTTTCCCGGATTGGCGAAGCCGTTGCAAAGCCTTTTGCTTCTTCTCGGCGTTACGAAAAGAAGGCGGTTGGTACTTCGCAAAAAGTACAAAGCCATTAGCCCTTCCAGCAGAAAGAACCTATAATAAGTATATGAAGATCGACAAGCCTGAAAGTGAATGGCAAGACGAACTGACACCGGAGGAGTATCATGTACTGCGCGAAAAGGGTACTGAACCGGCATTTAGCGGCGAATACGACAGTTTGTTCAATCCTGGCACCTATAGCTGTCGTGCGTGCGGTACAAAATTGTTTGAAAGTGGCACCAAATTTGACGCGCATTGCGGGTGGCCAAGTTTTTACGATGCCATACCAAATACAGTTGTGTTGACACCCGATGATTCGCATGGCATGTCTCGTACGGAGGTGACATGTGCTACGTGTGGTAGCCACCTCGGCCATGTATTCACCGGTGAAGGTCTTGGTACACCCACCGACCAGCGCTACTGCATCAACTCGCTCAGTCTGCAGTTCGATCCGGACAAGTAAATTTATTTCATTACGTCCGGTTTTTTGGTGTACAAATGATTCTTCGGCAACCATTCATAGTCTGACTGCGACTTGATTTTATGCTCCAGCAGGCCAAGCAATTCACGGAATGAGACCGCGATCTGAGGACTCTCGATAATAGTTCCAACTGCCTCTGTGCCAAGCGATATGATCGATACTTTATCACCATAAACGCTCCATTCTACTGGTGCGGTAAGGTCACCATCTTGCAGCCATGTCCGATCAAGCAACATTGCTTTGTCTGATTCAGCAATTGGAACTGTTTCGGTTCCGGGTGGCAAACTATTTGGAACATCAGGGTAAAATACTTTTCGTTGAATGCCACGGCGGGGGAATTCATTACGGATACTGTGCATCTTTTCCAGCCCGAAAAAGTCCCTGACACCAAGCGATTGAACGAAAGTCACCGGCTGATTTTCTATCAGCTGATCCTCGTATACTTTCACCAGATTTTCTTTGCCGTAAAAGTAACGTATGGATGGCTGCTCTGAGTGTTTGAAATACTCGTCGATCATTGTTGGCAATGAGTCCTGATATCGCTTTTCGGTAGCTTCCATTTCTGTACGTTTTTTCTTCAAGTTTTCTAAGAGGTTGGAAGGATTATTCGCCCAATAACGGAGCTTCTTTTGCGTTTCGTCGCGTGACACCAATCCTTTTTCTTCAAGGGAATCAAGCAGCTTGTAGGTATTTGTCCGGCTTTCATTAGCAAGCTCAGCTATTTTTGGTGGCGGGCAAGGACTGCTTTTGACCAAAATCGTATAAATGCGTGCTTCTGCATTTGTGAGACCGGCTTCTTGCAAAACTGATTCATTCATATCTGAAGTATACCATAAATTCATATAAATGTGAATATTAAATTCACAAATTATACATTAACAGATATAGTTATTGTAAAAAATAAGAATTATATATTGACAAGATATATAAAATACACTATAATGAGTAGAGACCAGTCATCCCGACTGATCCGGTACATTGCAGAACGGAGCATCATGGACGAGAAAACACAACGCTGGCTTTACTTGCGCGAAATCGGTGATAATTCCGGGGCGTGGGAACTAGCGAGGAGGTATCCCCATGTAGAGCGGGCTGGTGAACCAGACGATAATTTCGACTGGTCATCAACTGTCGAATAACCGCCAGATGCCGTTCATGGGATGTGGTCAGGCCACATCCCATTCGAACAAAGTTTTGATGTATCAAGGTTTTGTTCGGACAGACTGATATTGACAAAACATAAGGATTATAGTAAAATGATATCTGAAAAACCACCACAAAACACAAATATGACAGAACTACTTGAAGTGCCACACTATAAAACCCATGAAAAGGGCGAGACCAGGCTTGTTGAAAAAACGCTTGAAAAATTCGATAGCGAAATCGATGGATTTCGTCATGACGAGGAGTTATTTGCGTTCGTCCGCAACATAGCGGTATCACAGGGAGCAGAACTCGCAGATATAAGCGATCCGACTCTCGATGAGGAGGAATTCAAAGCAGCTATCCATAGCATGTGTGACACGCGCAAAGGGAAAGGACGCGATGAGACAACTGAGGTGGAGTATGGCAACGAGACACTGGAATTGCTTGAGAGTTTAAAGCGGAAATACTTGATGGTTGGCAATACTGTTCCGCTAACCCCAGATTTTGATATGGGATTTGCGCATGGCGGTGCTGCTGATACCCCATGGCGTCGTTTACGCTACCTCTTGCAGCTTATAGAAGAAGGCAAAATACGTACGGATACGCTTGGTATGTTAGCAAGTGAACGTCCGGTAAATGATGCTGAGCGTGCCAAGGCAGAAAAATCAGGCTACAGCAAATCCGGCAAACCGGCGATGACTGAGTTTGACCTGGCCCAGAATGCTGCGTCTGAGCAGTTAGATATCGCCGATGATGAATGGACGCTAATCGAAGGCTACGATCCGACGATTCCGGAGCAACATCGGTATCAGCACCGATATAAAATTGCATACGCCGAGAAAAACGGCAAGCATATATTCGTCCTGTCGGCGCCGATGATCGTTGAAAATAGGCTGCACCCTGATGGCAAGCGTCGCAATCGTTCTAATACTGCCGATACGATGGCCATGGTTGCAAAGATGCTCGGTGATGTCAGGCATGAACCGAAAGTCGTTGCGTCAACAGACGCCGTATTCCAATTTCAGCGTCCTGACGGCGAGAGCCGCTTGGCTCCGCTGGGTGTCGAATATCATCAGGTTGGGTACAATCGCCAAACGGCTGGCATGCCGGATCATCCGCCTCGTTACTATGCGCAGGAACTCTGGTCGCTTATCAATCAGACCTACAAAGCCCGTGACTATCTTCGTAACCAGTACGATCTTGCTGCCTAAGGATGGTTTATACTAATAGCATGGCAAAAAAAGCAAAATTACTCTGGGTTGATCTGGAAATGACAGGGCTGGACCCAGTTGAGGATCGGATATTAGAAGTGGCGGCGATTGCGACCGATTGGGATTTTAACGAAATCGCGACATACGAAGCAGCTAAAAAAGTTGGACCGGATTTATTTGCAAAGCGCATTAAGGCAGCGCCTGACTTTTGGGAGAAGTTTCCGGAAGTACGCGACGCTTTGATAGCCCAAAATAATTCAGACGTGGCCAAAAACGGCCGAACGGTCGAGAACGAGCTACTGGAATTTATCGATATACATTTCGATGCTGACGAGCGCATATTGCTTGCGGGTAATTCCATTCATCAAGATCGTAAATTCATCGAAAACGAATGGGGCAGGCTGAACGAGCGCTTGCATTACCGTATGCTGGACGTCAGCGCATGGAAAGTGGTGTTCGACGGCAAGTATGGCAAACGATTTGCCAAGCCAGAAGCCCACCGCGCGATTGAAGATATTCGCGGAAGTATAATGGAGCTGAAATATTATTTGGGTAAAGTCCGGATTCATTAATGACCCACAAAGAGTTTGAAGATTACATACTGCAATTGCCAAAAGTCTGGCTGGACTATCCTTTTGGCGAGGGCACGGCGGTGTACAAGGTGGGCGTGAAGCCCGAGGGCAAGATAGTGGCGATTGTGGCTGAGGGGAGCAAGCCGCTACGCGTTAGCCTGAAGCGTGATCCGAAACTGGCTGGCCACCTACGCGAGAAATACGAGAGTGTCCTGCCGGGCTATCATTTGAACAAAAAGCACTGGAATACGATTATTTGCACAGGCCAGTT
>CAZCYG010000004.1:0-15740 GCA_964502795.1 uncultured Candidatus Saccharibacteria bacterium
TTTATTGGCGCGTGCAATCACTTCAGATATTGGCACGTCCTTTAATTGTTCGTGTGGCGAGACAACAGCAAATAATGCCAGCATCGCAACCACGATAATCGCCCAGAATAGTCCTAATCGTGCCCAGTTAGATAGTTTCCTGCTTGGAGGTGTCGTTTTTGTCGCCATAATATCAGTATCGATTCCTTTCAATCACCATAAGTCTGTATTTCCACTCCTATTATCATAGCACTTTTCACAAGTGTTCGACAACAAAATGCGTACGACTAAATTGTAGCTGCACTCCTGCTGTCACATCGTAGCTTTTGCCTGCCCGTATAGTCTTGATCGCCATCAGTGCCCGCCCTAGTTGTGGCCGCGTAGGCGCCCACCCGTATTCTTTTATAAA
This sequence comes from uncultured Candidatus Saccharibacteria bacterium, assembly GCA_964502795.1. Classification (GTDB taxonomy): domain Bacteria; phylum Patescibacteriota; class Saccharimonadia; order Saccharimonadales; family Saccharimonadaceae; genus UBA2112. The sequence goes on from CAZCYG010000004.1 coordinate 389, forward strand.
CACCGCCCTCAGTAGTTCCATGGCCGCCTTATCGGAAACCATGATAAACATATTGCGACGATATGGTGATGCCCCGATTAACCTGTCTGATTCATTATCTATTTCTTTTCTTAAAAATACCTGTCGATCACGATAGCGCTTCAGCGCCGTTCTTGTTTCATCATCGATTTTACTGAGTTTGTGCCGTATATCGTTGCGTAAATATTTCGTATCCTGATTTGTTGCATCCTCTCGCCACGCCAGTTTGTGTTCTTTGGCATATTCAATCAGCGCCGTCTTCGTCATAGTGAGTAGGGGACGCTCTATATCTTGGCTATCAAGTACTGCTAGTCCTCGCCAACCAGTACCACGCACAGTGTTGATCGCAATTGTTTCTACCAAATCATCCAGATGATGAGCTGTCATGATTTTGGCATGGTATTTTTTGGCAATCTCGCGGAGGAATATATAGCGTCGGTCTCGCGCAAGTTGCTCACCGGCATCAACGCCAAGTTTTTCGCGCCTGGTTTCATATGGTAACCCATACTTTTCTGCCAAGCGTTTCACAAACAGCGCGTCCTCTGCCGATTCTGGTCGAATACCATGATCAAAATGTGCAACAATCAGGTTGGCATTGAGTAGTTGGGAATTGAGGACTGGGAGCCTGCCATGAACAATCATGTCAAGCAACACCACCGAATCAACACCGCCGCTTACCGCAACAACATATGTCAGACTCATCAGTATCTTTTACTCAGCCACACCCCTAACCAAATCCCGATAAATCCACCAATCATGCCACCGAAAATACTCCAGCCATCCAATAATTCATTATCGCCAAACAATACTGGCACATAGCTTCCAATTCCACCACCAATTGTCGCCATTAATAAAATAAGTCGTTTGTTCATATAGTAAAGTATACAGCCATTACAGATATCTTGTGCTACCGAATGGTATCTTAGTTTTGACAAACGGGCCTGCTTTTAAAGTACTGGCAGCATGGAGCGTATGTTCGCCATAGCGATCGTTGATCTCATCAATCGCATTCGTTACCAGCCTTTCGCGTGCCAGCTCGTCAGCAAACAAATTCAACTGCGATCGCTCACCTCGCTCGAGTAGATACACATGTATATTGATGTCACGGATATCTGGTGGTGCATTGAGGAATAATTGTCGGGCGATGGCATAAATCGTTACATCACTAAAAAACGGCGTATCAGACACATGCGACGCATGCCAATAATTTCGCCGTTTGTCACCGGTCATGCCAAACGTCCGCGTCCCAACATACACACCTCGTGCACTCAGCCCCTGCCCGCGCATTCTTTGTCCCACGGATTCGCACAAATGATGCAGCCGCTGCAAGATCTGGTCGAATGTCAGGTTAAAGCTATCCAGCACATACTGCCGCCCCACACGCTTGGTTTCTGTCGTTACGTCATCTACTTCCCAGCCACGCAACCGCTGATGCCATTTATCGCCGTCGATGCTTTTGAACACGCTGCCGTGTAGTACATCGGCTGATGTATCCAAAAATTGCAGTGGCGTATAGATCCCAACCGCATTCAATCGGTGTTCGTTGCGCCCAGCAATGCCTGTCAGGTCGGTTAACTTTAGCGTACCCAGGGTCTCGCGCAAATTCTCGTGCGTGATCACGTCCATACCATCAGGTTTGTGTAAATTGGCCGCCGTCTTCGCCAAAAATCGATTCGTCGCAATACCGATATTACAGCGCATCGCGACACCAATTTCATCGCGCAGCCGCCGTTTAATCTCCCACCCAATCTCCTCTATTTGCAGGGTGTCACCTTGCAAATTTACAACGTTTTGCGGGGAATGAGAGAAATCAATGATACCTTCGTCGATTGATTTCATGGTCACATGCGCCGAATAATCATTCATGATGTCGAGCAGCTTGTGATACACGTAGCGATATTTCGGCGGATCACTCTCTACCCCCACCAGCTCAGGGCATAATTTGCGTGCATCTTTTAACTTCATGCCTAACGTCACCCCCGCCGCCTTGGCCTCGTAGCTGCACGTCACTATCATCGTCTGATCCGTCCGTCGGTTCACCACCGCTACAGGCTTGCCACGCAGTTGCACCCGCGCCTGCTGCTCTACTGTGGCAAAACAACTGTTCAGATCGATGTGCATGATGAGGGGTTGTTCTGTGTTGAAAGGGCTGTTCATATTGCAAAATTAACTATTTTATGACATAATGGTGCTAGTTTCATTTGGAATAGTCCGAGTCCTGAGGAGGAAACATGTCGACCCCAGCTGAAATGTTCAGTCAGAAGTACCCGGCGTTCAAAGGTAAGCTCATCACCAATCTCTGGGAGAACGAAGTGGCAGTGATCTTGGAAAAGATCATGTCCGCCCCAGATGAAGTGCACCACGCGCTTGCACTGGCCGCCAGTCACCGGATGTTTCTCCTTGAAGACGCGGCGATCGTGCTTCGAGAAGATCCCTGCAAGGAATCCGAGGACCTGCTCCAGCACGCGAAAGACCACCTCAAGAAGGCGGAGGAACTCGTGGAGGATTGGGAGGAGCTGGCGGAGATCATGGGCAGACCATCCGCGATTCGGGATCACGCTCTCTACCTTCGAGGACCAGCCCTGAAAGCCTGAGGTTTCCGACTGACACACCAGATGGCGATGCTGGTGGCAATCCTGCCCCAGCATCGCCATCATCGAAGCACCTACCCGGGTGTTATTTTTTTGCCCATTCCTACCCGCCACCACCGAGCAATCCGACACGAAATATGCCAGGACATCTGCAGCCCGAATTTTTGACGGCGGGAACCCGACAAAAATCCGGCGCGAAGCCGTTCTGGCGTATTTACGTAGCGCGATTGCGATCATATCGCATCCCCCATCCGCGTCAATCTCCAGGTCAACCGCTCGCTATCCAACTCTATTCGATAATCACTCGCACCATCCGTCACATCAAACACATGCACTGCTCGCCTGCCCTGCATGGTCGGGTGACGCAAGCCAATCTCGCTAATCACCACCTCTCGCCCATTTAATCGGCGGAATTTCAGCGGCACGCACGGATTTAGACCCATGCCAAATTTCGCCAGTACATCTATGCGTTCGTTCAAAAAGATTTCATCATCCACAATTAAAACTCCTCAAAAAGTTAGTTTGAGAAACGTTTTAGATTGTATTGCCCGTCTTTTGATCCGTTTCTAATCAAAATCCGCAGACAATGAATAATTCCACCGGAGGGACGCTTACTTTACAGCAGTGTGTTTCGCGAGGATATACTACTATTATACTCCACTATTTTCTACTAATTCGCGTTCGGAGCACTTCGCTAATGCCACCAGCCAACAGCAACGGGACAGGCGCACCGGGAAATGCTTCCTTTAACTCATTGACAGTTCGACCCATAGAAAATTGTTTTAAAACGCTGCGTATAGTTCTAATATTCGGTAGCTTTTCATTCATCAAACGACCCGGATATGCGCCTGCCATATCTTCCAACTTTTTGAGATACTTACGTCCATCGCTCGATGACACCTCTATCCCGGCAGCACGCCCCCTTAAATAATTAGCAGTAAATAAATCAACGACGTTCTCCGAAATAGCATCTCCCCATATGCTATTAATTGCGCCCATTAGTTCATCACGCGAAACACTGCCAGGATGTAGCGCTACCTCAAAAACATCAACATGCCCATACTGTTTTCTTGCTTCAGGATCAAGGAGTCTCTCCAACTTAGGAGCGGGCTTATGTTCAAATGCCTTATCATCTTTCGTAGCGGGTCTAGCCCTCACACCTTTCGCTGCCGCCACCATGGCTTTTAGCTTCGTCTCCGGATTAATACTCACAGGGCTAGGCGCATCCAGATCTACAAGCTTCATAGTCTCTCTCCACGACGGCCGCTCAATCCCTGGCTCCTTATCTACTGTATCAAGCTGTGGTAATTCTGGTTCATTGTACTTCTGCTCTAGCTCTTCAGGTTGGCCAAGTGTCGAAATATCTGCCATGATATCTCCACGAATTGGACTGACACTTGCCAACTCACCAGACGGATCATTTGGTATCTCATCAGCGGGTGGTGGTGTAGGAAAATCAATTGTATTATCTGGTACAGCTTCGTCATCCACTCCATTCGTTATATTGCTTGGCACGGCTTCTTCTTTGTTCTTCGGTATTTTAGACTTTTTCTTTTTGGGAGTTACCTTGATAGTACTATGCAACCCTACCGACCCTATTGTCTTTCTATTAGCATAAAAAGCCGCGATCATTTCAGGCATGACACTAATGAGGTCCTCTAACTTTTCGGCCGTCGTTCCGGTCTCTTGTTTGAACGACTCCAGCTCCCTACCCTCACAAAACCAGCGTATATAATCGTCTGCTAATCTCAAATCCGATTCTCTTGGCTTTTCCACGATATCTAAAAAAGCCCCCGACAATATAATCCGGTGGCCTTCATCATTTAGTCTGAGAAATTGTTCAAATCTATATTTTGGGAGGACTTTTTGAATTTCCGTCACATGGCTCGCTCGCGTAACAGGTTGCTTTACCTCTTCTACTAGAGCTTCAGGAAAATACGCTTCTTCTACTGTCTCTACGCTCATTCATCTCTCCAATCGGGCGTGACTTTTTCTTATCGTACCGTATTACTCAGAAAAAACAAAGCAACAGAGGGTGTCAATTTGTATCATTATTTTTTAACGACAAGAACTTTTTGATATTCACGTAACACATGATCAATTGCAGCGGCAAGTATCTCAGCAGCTCCACGTTCGTCAAGCTCCGGATACATTTCCACAAGTGCTCTATAGACATCACCAAGTGTGTTCAACTGACTACTCTGCTTGCCAATAAATGCTTTAAACGCGAGCTTTTGTCTTTCATCATTGCCAAAATCAGCGCTACCCCTTAAAGACATCCGATCTAGTTGGTTTAACGCAATAGATACAGCCGGATCAGGCTTGCGCGTATTGTCCCGCCCCTCAGCACGATCTTGAATAATCCGAGCAGACAGTGACCCATTAGAATCTTCTGGAAACGAGCCATAAAGAAGATCTAAGGTTTCATACTGCAAAAGCTCCCTATAAAAATTCGGGCAATCTTCATCATCTTCAAAAGATGGCAGTTTTTTAATAGCTACTGTTTCCGTTATTTTTTCTGGCATCAACGACGGACTTGGACCATTTTTCTGCTCGTTTTTTTGGATTATTTCGTGTACATCGCTTGTACTTTGCTGAGTCCTTTCACCACCATCCAGCGTAGCTAACTTACGATTACCACCTGGAACCTGTTGTTTCGGATAGAGAGAACGCTGTGCAGTCACATCGTTTTTGTGTATTGTTGGTATCTGGGTATCATACCAAATTCTTGTTTTTCCCTGACGCGCACCTTCGACATTGCGCACAACAATACTAAGTGGGTCTAGCCTACTCTCAGCGACAATCCTCTCCGTTCGCTCGCGGATTTTAGACAGTCTTTGACTGACTGCTGTTCTATTCGTGTTTCGTATCGTCGCGATCTCACGATCTGTCAATCCCTGATACGCAAGCCCCAGCACCTGAGCCATATCATTCACATCCGTCCGAGGATCCAACTTGCCATTCATTTCGATGATCGCGTTGACAACACCCGACATATCCTCACGACTGCCAGCCTTCAATTCCAACTCTTCTGCAATGTCATATTGGCACAGTATATTTATAAACTGATGAAGACGGGGTAATAGAGGATCCGGCTCATAGCTCGGCTCCGTCTCGATCTTCTGGCCGGTCATAGCTGACATCAATCCAGCTAAATGCTCATAGGCTTGCTTTACATCAACTTTATCGGCCCCCTGTGCAAATTCGCGAAATCTGTCGAGAGCACCTTCGCCCATAGCTACCGCCAAGTGGCGTTCGACATGCAGTCGCCACTCGGTTTGTTTTGATTCCACTGGCGACATTGGTGTCGGATCTTCTAACGGATTTGGACTAGTCATCTCTCAGTCTTATTCAATTATTTCTATTATATCACTTTTTTATAATTTTGAAAAGACTATACTATAATCGTACGTAATATTTCTCATAGTTAGGCTTGCAAACCTTGCTATAGTAATGGTTAGTAATATAGGAGGTTCTATGTCAGCATACGGAGACGATGATTATCAACCACAATCTTATCAGGATGACCTGACGACAGACGACAATGTTGCCGATCCCATCATGCGAGAGGTAGGCGAGGATATCACCAAAAAAATAGGTGTGCCAGCCGATAAATTCCGCGACGAACTGAAAAAACTAGTCAATGACGACCTGCCTGCGGACGCACAGCGTGGCGACCAGGCCGAACACGATGACTATGGTTCGCTGATCGAAGACGAAGACGACGATCCCGAAGGTCGTGACTAATTATCACGACCAAATCAAAATACCAACAACGATACTTATTTGTAATACAAACCAAATTACTTGCGTTGTTGCAATGGGCACTAATCGATATTTGATACCATAGGCCAAAAACACCAGCCCAATAATCGCATAGCCCAGCCACGTTATTAGCGACAACCCGCTCGCATCATGCGTTGCGTACAATTGCACGACCTGCGGCACCGTCATTAATGGTTGGACAACTGCAGCAACAAGCGTCAGCCGATATAAAGTTCCTGATTGTTTTTGTGTTTTATTGCCCACTTACCCTGCTATTCTCTAACCAGTTACTTCAGTAGGAACCATAGCCTGTGAAAGCGTACGCGAAGAATGCAAGTCCAAATACAACAAATGATACCATACAGGAGAATATGGCGAAGATTCTACTAAATCTCTTCGTTTTGAATACAGCAGTTAGACTGATAGCAAAAGTAGCGACTGCACCGACTATTAACCAGCCAGTTACGAGTCTCACCTGCCCATCCGTGGATGCCGAACTACCTATCATTCTATCACTATACACTTCGGCAATAACCAAAAGTACGAGACTAATAATAGTTGTACACGTCCAAATGTTTTTCTGTTTTGATATCATCAATATATTTCCAACCCCACTATCTTAGCAGGAGTTTCAATAATAGGCTAATGATTGTTTTTACAACCGACACAACAACTGTAATAATTTGTTGAACCACAACAACAATAGGATTTGGTGTCGATGGAGTTGGTGTGGGTGATGGCGACGGAGAGCTAGATGGGCTAGGGCTGGGCACAATTGGCGTAGCACCAATCTCTGGATCACATCCATCATCTATGCCGTCAGCATCTTGATCAGTGTTCGAGGGAGTAACAAATAGACATCTATCTTGACCATCCGCAATGCCGTCGGCATCGATATCGTTTGGATCCACGCCCTTGACAAGTATGGTTTGCTCGTACTCAATTGGGTCACCAGATCGTGATTGACCCGAAACAATAAGTGTATGAAAGCCAGCTGGCACAGTTGATGGCAACGTTACCTGGGCATCCAACGATCCGTCACTTGCAGCTGTAAACTGACCCAAATTTATTGGATCCGAATGTAGTACAACTGATACCACAGAACTATCTACAAAACTATATAAACCTAGGGTGAAATCAACTGTGCCGTTAACAACCTGATCAAATTTGGTCATTTGCTGGTACTTTGCGTTAACCGTGTCTGATTCGGCAAAATACTGCGGTATTTCAATAGTTTCCTTTTTTGCCGTTGGGTCAGGGCAGTTGTTCTGATCACTATTAGGGCAGACGTCATAGTCAGCAAGATTGCTATTTCCAATTTTCTGCTTGATAGTCGTAGCAATATCGGCATGCCCTGCCGCATTTGGATGGAATGACTCCTGTCGGTTGTGTGACAGATCAGTTAGGTCAGATATACCAGTCACATGTTTGTCACCAGCATCACAGAGCCTGTGTCCGATTAAACTGTCTTCGATATCAATATATTTAATTCCTGCTGCCTTTACAGCCTGTTCAATAACACTATTAAAAAAGCTAACGCTATTTTTTGCCATAACCCGCTCATCTGTATTTAACCCGCCAACATTAGCGTAGCACACAGCGTTACTTGAATCGTTCACAAAATTCGGGTATCCCAATACATATATCTTTGCTTGTGATCCTGATGCTTTATACAATTCTTCATACAGGGATTTTAGATTGTCGTACTGGCCTAAAATCTCACCCTTCAGACCCCCTCTCTTGATTGTGGCATAGTCACAAGTTCCTGCACCTTGCACGCATTTTTGTATTTTGTTCCCAAAGTCAACATCATTCCCGCCCATCGTCAACGTAATGACCTTTGGGCGATATTTTTTGACAAATTCAATTTGCTTTTGCCTGCCAGGGATGAATTCATTGAGTGCTTCGACTTTAAGCGACTGCACGTCACGACTCTTCAGCCTATCATTTTGCCCCAGATAAACCTGTGATCCCTGCTCTTTTACGTCCCACGCCGTTGCGCCAGAACATGCAATTGAATTCCATTGGCTATTAATAGCCAGATTCATACCTTTTGCTAATAAGTAAGGGTAAGACCTCGTGCTCAGATGACATCTCTCATCCAAAGTATCAGTCAACGCCCGATAATACTTCTTGCCGTACGAATCTTTTTGTGTGTCGCCCTCGCCACTGGAATACGAATCACCAAGGGCCAGATAATCAAGCTGGTGCACAGTGTAACCTGCGGCATGCAATCGAATAAACCGGGGTTTTATTGACGCATCACTACTGGTCGCATAAAAACTCAGCTCACCGCCATCATCGCTATACTGCGGAGAAGAAGTGTGTGTCAGATAGGGGATATATGGATTACTTGCCGCATCATCCGTCAACAATGACCGAGTGGGGCAGGGATTATCCATGCGCGCGTTGATATCTTCAGGCTTTGGATCTGTGGGCATTTCTACACCACACGCCGAAGTAATGTCGATCAGTTGATGAGCGCCATTGTACCCCATAGCTACAGCATGTTGCCCATCGTTCGATATAGCGAATACAGGCCACACGACAGCACCTGGACCATAGTAGGCACGGTAGTCAGAGAACTTGATCAATTTCCCGGTAGCCACCTCATACCGCAGTAACCCTGCAGCGGATTCTAACAGTAGCCACCTATCATTGTCCGATCGAAAAATGTGCTTAACATATCCATCATTTGACAAATATCCGCCAACCACTTTGTCGGGTGTTGATTGATCGAATATATACCGACGAGCATTCGGGTGCCCAGGAGTCATCTCTAGCTTTAATTTGGCAACAAAGTTTTTGTATATGTGAACGGGACCGATTGTGTACAGTTGCACAGGGCTCACGACAAAATCACCGGTCGATGCCAGATAGGTGCACGTGCTCGGGCAGCCAATGTACAGTATCCTCGTCGCAACCTTTTCGCCCGCAAACTGAATTGCCAGACTATGGTTAGTGCTGGAATCATAAAACGTATACAGTTTGAACTGCGCTGTCTCACCCACCAGACAATCAGCAGATCGAAGATCTCTGTCGCCAACAACCTGTACATCGCTCACATTTGACCTGCAAGTCGTACCTGCTCCAGTCGCATTTGGGTCAGCCGTATCTTTGCTATCGATAATCGGCGCGCTGGTCGTCCATGACCAACTATCTGCCCGCACCACCTGCATCAGGCAAAACGAAACAAAAAACCCGCCAAATAGAATAATTCCAACCCTTATATAATTCTTAAAAAATCCGGTCATTCTACACATTATACATATTTTGTTGTCAATACTAAGCGCTAGTGCTATATTTGTGACATCATGGCAAAAAAGCAAAAACTCAAAAACAACAAAGAATCAGAAAAAACACTCGCACTAGCAGGTACGCTACTTACCATCCTGGCGGTCGTATCCAGTATTTACTACTGGTATGTCAACCAGCAGTTCGTACATGATATATTCCCCTCGCTTATTTATTACATTAGTTACGTCGTCATCATGGGCGGTGGATTTGCACTCGGTTATTTATTGCAACGCAAATCGTCACAAACCGACAAATTACTTGCCGGATCAACATATGCGCTACTGGCAATGTCACTCTATGACCTTACCTATGCCATCACTTTTGTAGGTGAAAAACTATTTGGGACGATACCCTATCCATGGGGTGCGATTATGTATCAGGCAGCACCGCTATTCGCACTCGTTGTCGCAACTATTGTCGGATTGCTGGTACGATTCAGTCGCCGCAAAACACAAGGGACATTACCAAAACGAACATTCATCGGTTTGTTCCTTGCAGCCCAACTGTACAACATAGGCAACACCATATATTGGGTCTTTTTTGCCCCTGGTGGCGAACCCTCGGATACACCACTCATTTTGACAATCGCCGCTTACGTCCTCAACCCACTAACGATCATGGCTATCGCCTATCTGGTGCTTGGTCGTATCAAAGGCAAAACAAATCGCCTGTTCTATGCGGCGTTTATTGGATCATTCGTCGAAGTGCTGTCGTATTCGCTTTGGAACTTCCGCACCGATCCATCAGCAGATGCGACAAATATCTTTTCAGAATTCGTCGTGGTTATTATTGCCCTTACGGTAGGGCTTTTACTGCTCAAAGTTCATCGCAAAGCCTAGTCAGGCAGCGATTCCAGCTTGTCGATCAACAGTTTGATTGCTTTTGATCTGTGGCTCAGTGAATTCTTTTTGTCTTTGCTCATCTCGCCATATGTCAGCGTCTCACCGTCTGGCACAAACACGATATCAAAACCGAACGAATCACCACGCGGCGCAACGACAGTTCCCTGCACTTCACCGCGCACAATAATCATTGACTTGCCATCATAATATCCAACGGTGCAGGCGACCGTCGCTTTTTCGCCCTCTTTGCCCGCCAATTGATACAGTGCATCCTGACCCAGTGTTTTGTTAAAAAACTTGATAAACGGGCCGGGGAGTCCACCCAGTTTATCCAGACCTGCTTCGACATCCTCGACTACCACTGGCTTGCCAGTTACTTCATATGCTCGTCGCACTTTGTCAGCTACAATTTCCTGCGCGTCGTCACTTTGTATTTCAACCAGATCGACATCAACTGACTCAAGTCTAATATCCGCAGGCATGATTGCCTGCCATTCCTGCAGTTTATGCTGATTGCCCGTCACCAGATAGATTTGTTTCATATATACAGTATACTTGGTCTATGACAGAAATTTTGGATATTGTAAATGAGAAAGACGAAGTAATAGGCCAGATGAAACGTGACGATGCGGATGTCAAAGACAGAAAACATATCGTGCGCAAAGTGTTCATTGGTTTTTATACTCCCAACAAGCAAATCATCCTGCAATTACGTAGCAAAACCAAAAAAAGCAATCCTGACAAACTGACCGTTACAACAAGTGGTCATGTCGAAAGCGGCTGGTCATACGATGACACGGCCATCAAAGAATCATACGAAGAAACAGGTATCCGGATTGATCCGACTAAATTAAAAAGTCTCGGTGTCGTGTTTGACCGGGACAATTATGACATGCGTGCGATTTATGCCTATCCGTTTGACGGCGACATCAGTGATCTAAAGATTGAGGATGGTGATGGCGCTGGATTCATCGTAATGCCGATTAGTGATTTGCGCCAAAAGCGAATAGACAATCCCGAAAAATTCGTACCGTTCATTACCAGCAAGTACGGTGACATTCTGTTTGACTATATCGAACAAAATTAATCGGCAAATTGGCATCCGTGCACTAACGCAACCCCTTCTCTCATTGGAATATGGTTGCTGCAAATGTTCAACTATACAGGGTCTATGGGTTGAGACCAAGTGATTTCAGATACTGATTAAATCCATCCTCGTAGTATGTCTGCGAGCCATTGTTTAAGCATGGATAATCCAGCCCCGCCAATGTCTTCTTTACACTATCCTCGGATTCTCCGCTTTGTTTACTGGTTTTTTCGACAGTCTGCCTGAATGCATCCGAACACATTTTGCTAATACCATTATTTACCGTTGCATAATCAAATGTACCAGATCGTTCCAGCACGTTACCCACAACCATAACACCGATCAGCACAACATTCAGCAGCAGCGACGCGATGCCGAGCGCAACATATTTACTTGGAACATTTTTGAATAATGATTTCTTTTTTGCCATAAGCGTATTGTAGCACAAGATCATATGATACAATCGTGGCAAGAATAGCTATAAGCATAATAGGAGAGGTAATGGATATCAAAAACCAATGGGACGAACTAGATGAAAAATCCCAATCTGATACTAACTCAGAAGGTGTACCATCGTACCAGGAAAAAGAATCAACGCAAACGTCGTCAGCAGCCGACCTTGCAGCCAAAATATATCCAACACCCGCAACTTCGGCATCATCCAGTACTTCTATTGTTGCAAAGCACCTTGCGCATCCATCCGAACCTACAACTGATACATCACACAAACCTCGCCGATTCTTAGTCGCTTACATGACCACCGTTTTTTCGGCTATTACTATTTTGTATGGGGTCGCAGGGCTGGGCTACGTACTGATTGACCATTTTCTTGGCATCAAAAAAGACACGACCAGCTGGTTCTATTTCGATATGGCACCTATCTATATTTCGATCATGGCGACACTGATTATTTTTGCCACCATTTATATTGTCGCGTCCCGCTACGTCGCAAAAAGTGCCAGCAATGACACAATCGGCCTGAAAGATTGGCGGGCGTACAAAGTTGTGTATGCGTTTTTCAGCGCGCTGCTTATCGTGACCGGCGCGTCCGTTGTTGCCGGGTTGCTATATATCCCGCTTGCTCAGCTGATGATCGCTGATGACATGCAGTCAAATCAAATCCTGATCCAAACCCTCGCCGGTATCCACATACTCATATGGATTGCGCTGTTAATATGGCAGGAACGCCTTGTTAAAAAAGCGCGTCAGTCGTGGCTGCAAGGTTTTATCGTTGTCGCAGGCGTCGTACTGGTCGTGGTGGCAACCGGCATATTCCCGGTCGGATCCAAAACAGATGAGCGTTACGATCATCGCGCCGAAAGTGACTTATCAACTATAGAATCAGAAATCAGCTCATACAAATCCACACATGCCCAGTTACCATCCAGCCTGAACGACATCAAACTCGACCAGGACTCACCAATCAAGGGCCGACTAGGTAATTACACTTACACCGTCAAGACAACTCAAAAAGCGATAACGTCTCTTTATGATGACTACGATTACAGCGACCTGTTCCAGAGCAACTCATCGACAAATGAAAAACAGAGCGTTGACACGGACACAAGTGCACTCCAAAAACTGCTGTCTCAAACACCACGCATCCCAACCACCCAAACAGTCAAAACATACGAGCTCTGCGCCACATTTCGTACCGACACCACTGGCAAAACCAACACCGACGGCGGCTCTATATCAGCACTTCTGGGCACTAACGCAAGCAGCGATTCATTCACCAGCCACAAATCAGGCAACGTGTGCTTTAAACGACAATAGTGAAGTAGTCTATTGACTTATAGCTATAGGACACTCGCCTAATCGACAACACATGGCAGATCCGATTAATCGGCATGTTCAGTCCTATAATCAGCAAAATCGTAGAAATCATCCGGTGTCTTAGGATTGTCATCAATTTCCACCTTACCGCCACTTGTCCGAACGCCAGCGCGTGGAGCCAGAACCACTGTGGTCGTATCATCATAAAAAATCTTGTCTTCGTTGATTTCCTGCATGATTTTTTTCAAATAACCAGATGGTGGGGTGCATGTGTGTGTACCTCGTCGATTGCGATATCTCATCAATCCATTCTCGCATAAACGTCTCGACAAAACATGACTACTCCGATCCTCTGGCCAGTCATCGTTATACGATTCTTCCGTCGGCACATAGTGCGCGCCCGTGTCTTGCCAGCTTGTATCAATAATACGTTGAAATGGATCGTTCTCTTTCCCGCTACTCACCGCCTACAAACCCCTCGCCCAGTCAACAACGATATCGGCAAACTCTGCCCTGTGATCGCCCTGTAATGAGTGCCCGGCACCTTTTATAATTCGATGTATGCCATCCTGAGCCACGCCTGCATAGGCAGCGATCACGCATGGCAAAATTGATTCGTCGTTTTCAGATTCGACAACAGTCACTTCGCCGTCAAACTCGGCAACGGCATCAAGCGCAATATTTGATGGTATCGCTTTTGCAAGTCCGCAGCGGAATTTGTTCATTTTTCTCGCATTCATTTGTTCTCGGGGGATCCCGATTTCGCGGTCGTCATATATTGCAGGCGCGCGCAGAAGAACTTTCTTTGGGTCACGCTCAGCCAATAACATCGCCGCCAGATAGCCGCTAAAGCTTGCGCCTAACACACCAATCCTCGTCGGATCAACGACATCCATTTCACTTAAATAATCAAATGTCTCAACGACATCGTCCACATAGTCGTTAATCATCAATTTGGTAAAATCGATTTTCGTCTCGCTCTCGCCATGACCCAACAAATCGATTGTCATACAGGTCACACCCAAACGCGCAGCAACAGCCGTCGCATACTCCTCATATCCCCTTCGATCACTTTTGTATCCGTGCATCATCAGCACGGCTGCACCAGTAGGTGAGTCGGGCGTCACAAGCGTACCCGCTTGCGTACCAAAATCTGTATCTCGTGTAAATCTCTCAGTGCTCATATGTATTGAATACCGTAATATAGTTACGATGACAAATCAAGTGGCCTTTCGCTGGTCTTCACACCATTGACGCACTACATCTATCGACCCGGCATCCGAATGTGATGGGGCAACGATACGAATACTATCATCAAGCCTATCAACTAGACCCATCAGTGACCTCTTCGCTACTTTCGTATCGCGCGATAAAAGGCGAGGTGACAAGCTCACTCCGCCATATTTGTTAAAAATCATTGCATCGCCAGGGAATATAACATTTCCAATGGTATATGCCATGCTACCAGTTGTATGTCCCGGTACCGCATGAGCTGTCACAAAATGACCGTTACCGACAGATACTATCTGTTGGTCTCTGACGGTTTCAAGGTTCTGGCTTCGTCTCGCTTTTTTTGGTAGTCGACCAAGGATTGCGCCTATCGGACTTTCTGCTCTCATCTTGCCTTCGATATATTCTCTGTCATCCTCACTAACACAGACCACCGTCTCAGGAAATGCAGCCGTTCCAGCAACATGATCAAGATGTCCATGAGTGATGAAAATTGCCTTGACCGCCGCTAATGTCAAATTAGCGTTTATAGATCTTAACCGACGTTGAATATTCCGGGCATATATATCTGCACCTGTATCAAACAGTACAAACTCTGTCCCTTTATCATTAATCGGCACTAAGTCCGCAGCAACATGGAGGGATACGGCACGGTCTACGTTACATGATTCATCCAATGGGCCGCCGCGTATACGAGTCGCACCCGATGGTGCCAGTAACAATCGGTGAACTACCGGATGAACCGT
>CAZCYG010000005.1:0-15606 GCA_964502795.1 uncultured Candidatus Saccharibacteria bacterium
GATGCATCGTTGACATCAAGATTTTTCGCATGTGGAATATCCCGCACCTCAGGTACGGTGTCTAATAGTTCGGTTACTTTGGCGGAATCTAAAAATGCCTGTTCTGATGTGCGTATGATGCTGTTGATATTGAACATCGCACCGGTTACGCGCCCTAGGTAGCTGACGGTGAAGACAAGCGCCGCAATTGATATCATGTCATGCGCGATAAAATATACCGCGATAGCCATTGTCAGCGTTTGAAAAGCATACAGACCAACTGTTCGTATTTCGGTTGATTGCTGTATCATGTCAATTTCGGCGGCGGCTACCTTTTCGATTGCCTTGCGTTCATCAACCACTCTTTTGACTTCGCTCGATTGCTGTCCAAACATACGGACGAGTGTCTGGTTGCCCAGTATATCCGCGATTGTTCCAAATAATTTTGATTGCATTTCTTTACGTTTAATCCGATGTATCGAACGCTTTTGCAACGACAGTATTGATTCACCGATGATGAATGCTGTCAGTAACAGCAATGGGATGACGAGGAGGGGAGCAATAAGAGCAATAACGGCCAAGCTGGCAACGAAACTGACAATGATAGGGCTTGCTTGTAGGAATAGGATATCCATAAGTGCAAGGTACGCACGACTGAAAGTATTTACATCGCCTGCTAGTGATCCGACTTTTTGGTTACTAAAAAAGAAATAGCCATGGCTGAGCAGTCCGTCCATAGCTCGCTTTGCTAATTTTGTTGTTATGCGCTCTTCATGATTAAAGAATGTTGTAAATGCCAGTCGCTGGATAAGGGTAGAAAGTATACCGGTTACAATCATCGCCGCAATTAACCAAAGGGGTGTTGTCGTGTCGTGAGGATGCTCAATGAGTGACTGCACGATAAAACTAATTAACAGGGGCAAGAGTACGAGATAGAGAAAGTCTCTTGTCGGTATCAAAACTGAAAACAGCCGAATAATCTTTCGTTCTGATGCTGCCTCTTCTCGAAACAGCTCAATCGTCTTTTTTACGGTACTGTTGTCCGCTCGGCTGTATAGTTTTATTTTCATTCCTCGATAAATCCTCCTGATTGGTGTGACCACAATTTGGCGTATGTTCCACCCTGTTCCAGCAGCTCCGCGTGAGTACCTTCTTCGGCTATCGCACCGTTTTCCAGCACGATGATTCTGTCTAATTTTGCGATGGTACTCAGGCGGTGGGCGATAACAATTGATGTGCGTCCTTTCATCAGAGTGTCCAGTGACTGTTGGATCAGCTTTTCTGATTCACTATCGAGCGCAGACGTAGCTTCATCGAGCACTAGAATTGATGCGTCCTTCAGGATCGCACGGGCAATAGCAATGCGTTGCCGTTGGCCGCCGGACAGCTTGACACCACGCTCGCCAACCAATGTCTCGAATCCATCAGGCAATTTCTCAATAAACTCAAGCGCATGAGCTTTTTTGGCAGCAGCAATAATTTCTTTGTCTGATGCACCCATGTGCCCGTATGCGATGTTTTCCCGGAGTGAACGGTGGAACAGAATTGGTTCCTGTGAAACATAAGCAATTGACTCGTGCAGACTTTGCTGTGATACATCTGCAATGTTTTGTCCGTCAATCGTGATAGTGCCGCTATCAATGTCCGAAAACCGCAGGAGCACCCGTGTAAAAGTTGTCTTGCCTGATCCGCTATGTCCAACGAGTCCCACGCGTTGCCCAGCGGGTATAGTCAGATGAAAATTTTTGAACACTTGTTCGCCCTTGCCTTGGTCATGAGCAAAAGTGACATTATCAAATACAACTCGTCCTTTCATTGCATGTAATGTACTGCCCGAATGATCAACGAGATCCAACTGTTTGTTCAATATCAATGTCATTTCATGTGCGTCGCCAATCACACGACTGTATGCACGGGTAATATTATTGAGTTCCCATAGTTGCCGGTTGATGTTGAGTGCATAGATAAATACGAGGTAGATCATACCTGCTGTAGCGATACCATGCTCTGCTCCGAACACTGCAAAGATAAATGCGGCTGTCGCACCGATTGCATACATAGTACTAAATGCCGTAGTGGCGCTGATCACACCCCATTTCAAATGTGTTGATCGTGTATGCCATTTGTTGACAACCGTTTTTGCACGGCGCTGTTCGTACTTTTCGCGGCCAAATGCTTTGACGGTACCAATATTCGTAATCATATCTGCTAGATAACCGCTGTTTTCGTTGCTGGCGGCTGCTTCTGCACGGTTGCGTTCAGTCAGGAATCGCGATCCAAAATATACCACGATCGCGAATACGATCGAGTACGCTATGAGGAATAATCCGTATTGCCACATACCAATGATGCAAAGTGTAATAATCGACCCAATGACAGTTGCGAGCATAGGCATGATGCTCCAAATAATCATGTCCCAGAACCGTTCAAACGATCCGATCAGTTTGGAGGTCTGGCTTACTAGCGATCCGCCAAATCGATTGGCGTGAAAGTTGACATCCTCTATAGCAAGTTTACGAAATACTGCCAAATAGATATCGCGCATACTGTTGATTTCGAATGTCCAGGCAAAGTAAAGGGCGGTTCGCCACAAAAACACTTCGCCCGAAAAGATCAGTACGGCGTAGATAGCGATAAGATGCCAACTGTTGTCGAAGCTAATTGATCCTTGCTGTAACTTATCAAGAAATAACGATAGTATGTATGGTGCTAGGATCGCATTAACAGTAACGGCAATAATAGGGAATATGAGTGCCAGTGTACGGTATAATTTTGATCCGTTGGAAAATCTCCAAAACAACGTTAGTATCTCTTTTTGCATGATCTGTCCTTTAGTATATGCGGAATTTCTGTATTTCGCTAATGGTTTATTGTTCTGTTTCGCTAGTGGTTTGGCCGTCCAAACGTATACGAGTAGAGGATTACAAAAGCGTAATCATAGTTTTTCTATTATGCCATAGATGCATTGTGTACACAAGCGTAAAAAATGATATACTAACAGAGATGCAAAAAATCTTGTTATATTACAAATTTACGCCGATTAGCGACCCCGGTACTATGAAGTTATGGCAAAAAACACTGTGCGACAGCCTGGATTTACATGGGCGTATATTAGTCAGTCGTCATGGGCTGAATGGTACAGTTGGTGGCGAAATGGACGATCTGAAAAAATACATCAAAGCTACGAAACAGTATCCTAGTTTCAAAGATATCGTATTTAAATGGTCTGATGGCGGTCGTGAAGATTTTCCACGCATGAGCGTGAAAGCTCGGCGCGAACTGGTTGGGTTTAAAAACAGCGACGACGAGTTTGATGTGGACGAAAATGGCGTGATTGGCGGCGGCCAGCATATCAAGCCCAAGCAAGTTCATGAATTAGTCGAAAAGTACGGCGATGATGTGGTGTTTTTTGACGGCCGCAACGAACATGAAGCCAAAATCGGCAAATTTAAAAACGCGATCGTGCCCAACACGAATACCTCGCGAGATTTTATCGCCGAACTGGAAAGTAACAAATACGACGACATCAAAAACAAAAAGGTCATTACGTACTGCACAGGCGGTATCCGTTGCGAAGTGATATCAGCCATGATGAAAAAGCGTGGCTTCAAAGACGTGTATCAAATCGACGGCGGGATTGTGAAATATGGTGAAGCGTTTGGCGACGACGGTTTGTGGGAGGGTAGTTTGCGTGTGTTCGATGATCGTATGACCGTTGATTTTTCCGACCACGCCAAGACTATCGGTGAATGTACGCACTGCGGCGGACCAACAAATAATTTCGAAAACTGTGCACTAGCGGAATGTAATGATTTGGTGTTGATTTGCCTGAACTGCAAACAAAATCCTGATTTGCTGTATCATACTAAAGCTTGTGAGCAAAAAGTGAAAGCTGCATAATGTTTACATGAACAAAGACGAATACACAAATCAAGAGCTAATAATCCCAGTCGGTGATGGACATGAGTTGTACGTTCAGGATTGGGGAAACAAATCATCGGATGTCGTCATCTTCCAGCTACATGGTGGTCCGGGAAGCGCCAGTAAAGATAAATACAAACAAGCATACGACCCAACAACGCAACGAGTTATTTTTCATGATCAACGCGGCTGCGGAAAAAGTACACCATATGGATCGCTTCATAATAATACGTCAGATGATTTAGTAGAAGATATTGTAAAGATTGCTGACAAGTTAGCGATCAATCGGTTTGTTCTCTATGGGACTTCGTGGGGGTCAACACTGGCGTTACTTTTTGCAATTGCTCACCCCGAAAGAGTTAGCCAGCTAGTCATAGGCGGCATATTTACCGGATCAAAGAATGAAATCGATTGGTTGGACAAGGGTTTCATGAAAACGCACTATCCCGATATTTGGCAGAAGTATGTTGAAAGCACCCCAGATAAATATCGCGATAATCCAAGCAGGTATCACTTTAAACGCGTGCTTGAAGGTGACGCGCATGAACAGAAAGAATCGGGCTTTGCCTATGATAATCTTGAGAGCGGCGTAACGTTGTTTGACGACAGGCCATCAATCGAGGATTTTGACACTTATGACCATATTGGAATACGTATAGAAATCCATTATTTAGCAAACAATTATTTTGTGCCGGATAGATATGTATTTAACAATGCAGAGAAAATTATAATGCCGGTGCATATTGTACAGGGACGATATGACATGGTGTGTCCGCCACAAGTTGCTTACGAACTGTATCAGCTGTTGCCGGACGCTAATATATATTGGACTTTGAGTAATCATAAAGTAGAACACGAAGGAGAAAATATTTTTCGGGCTATCTTCAACGGAATGTCATAGGAAAATAAATGACTTCACAAAGGATTTTGAGACTCACACGATTTGGTAATCCAATTCTGCGTGAAAAAGCTCACAAACTTTCAGTTGATGAAATAAAAAGTGATGCAACCCAGCAACTCATCGCAAATATTCGCTATACAAATCAGCAAAAGAAATATGGCGTGGGTTTGGCTGCTCCGCAAGTCGGTGAGCCAGTGGCATTGGCGCTGATTGACATCAAGCCGACGCCGAATCGTCCTGACATCGAGCCAGCCAGCATGGTGATTATCAATCCGAGCTACGAAGGCATCGGTCGTCGAACTAGCAAATGGGAGGGTTGTCAAAGTAGCGGAACGGGCAACAATACGCTGTTTGGCAAAGCCTTGCGATACAAGAAAATCCGCGCCAAGTGGTATGATGAGCATGGCAAAATGTACGATAAGGAAATCGATGGTTTGGTGGCGCATGTATTCCAACATGAAACCGATCATTTGAATGGCATACTATTTGTTGATCGAGTCCGCGATACCAAAACCTTCATGTTGGCAGACGAGTATAGAAAACGTATCGTGAACAAAAAACAAAAAAAGGTGGCACACTAATGACTATCACGAAACAGAAGTATGTGGCTCTACTGAGAGGAGTTAATGTCGGTGGGAATCATCGTGTACCAAAAGCAGAATTTCAGGCAGTACTAGAGAGTATGGGATTTACTGATGTGATAATTTATCTTAATTCGGGCAATGCAGTATTTGCGAGTGATACATTGCCGACAGCAGCTACCGTCCAAACAGCACTAGAACAGCATTTTGGATTTGAGATACCCACACTGGTACTTTCGAGTGAGAAAATTCAGACAATTGCTAATATGATTCCAGCAGAATGGACAAACGACGCGCCAAACCCTGATAAAACAGGACAAAAATCTGATGTATTGTATCTATTTGATGATTTGAACGCGCCTGATGTCCTGGCGAAAATCAGCCACCGGCCAGATATAGAAACGATGTTGTATGTGGACGGTGCGGTGCTTGCCAATGTTGCACGTGCCAATCAAACGAAATACAGCCTGTTGAAACTCGTCGGCACACCTTTGTATCGGTCTATGACCGTACGAAATATCAATACGGCCCGAAAACTCGCCGAACTTGTGAAGTAATTATCGGCCAGTTCGATATAAATGTAACCATTGCTCAGTTGTAAGCTGCGACGGTCGCGTGTCAAGGCTGATACTCGCTTTTTGAAGCGGCATTTTAGCAAAAATTTTTGGGTCGGCAAAGCAGCTAGCGATAAAGTCGCGGTAGCTAGCTAAATGATCTTCTGGTAAAAGCAGTTCATCTCGCAGTTTCAATTCTAGGAGTGCTGTGTCGACGGCTGGATGTGGCCAAAAATCAGTTTTGTGAAGCGGTCTACGTATTTTAGCGGTATAGAGCGGTGTAATCTGCGCGCCGAGCATGCCGGTGAATCCAGGCTTATCAATAAGCAATTTATTTGCGAATTGCTTTTGCACAATCAAGTAGATTGCTTGTGGTCGCTGTGGTGATTCGGTCAGTTTTTTCAGGATTGGCGAGCTGAGATGAAATGGGATGTTGGCAAAGGTTTTGTACGGTTCGTCTGGCAAATCAGCCGTCAAAAAATCCTTCTCGATAATCAGCACGTTTTTGAATTTTGCTAGGTTTTCGCGCAGTTTATTTGCCATGCGTGGATCAATTTCATACGAAATAACTCGCTCGCAGCGTCCAGCCAACACCGATGAAATCACGCCACTGCCTGCGCCAATGTCCAGTACGGTATCGGATTTTTTGATGTTACTATGGCCAATCAATTCGCCAACGAGCCGTGGACTACGAAGGAAATTTTGCGAATGGCTGTCAAGACGCTTCATGCCTTCAGTATACCGATAGCGGAGTATAATAGATACATGGACAAAACAGTAGATGCTTACATAGAAAAGTTTGAAGGTGTGCGGCGTGAACGGCTGGATATTATGCGCGAGATCGTCAAAACAACTGTACCTAGTGCAGAAGAATCGCTGTCGTACGGTCTTGTCGGTTATAAGCTTAACGGCAAGCCGCTTGTCTACTTTGGTGCGTTTCCGAACCACATCGGATTCTATGCGACGCCGAACGGTCATGAAGCTTTTGCCAAAGAATTTGCGAAATACAAGCAGGGCAAAGGCTCGGTGCAGTTCCCTCTGGACGAACCGCTCCCGATTGAGCTCATTAAGCACGTCGTACAATACCGCAAAGACCAGGGGGGAATCTGAGATGTCATTTCAAGCTTATCTGGATAACATTGAAATCAAGACCGGCAAAACGCCGCAGCAGTTTATTGATGAGGCCGTTACGAAGGGGTTTGGCAAAGATACCAAATCTGGTGAGATTGTGCAGTGGCTTGCCGATGAGTATGGGCTTGGTCGCGGTCACGCTATGGCATTGGTGTATATCATCAAAAACGGTGCCAAAATATCGGACAAACACGTAGGCAGCGGTAGCACACACAGTGATCCGAGCGATACACTACGTTTAAATGGAAAGGAGAAATGATATGACGCAAAAAATAGTTCCAAACCTATGGTTTGACGGCAACGCCGCAGAAGCAGCCGAGTACTATGTGTCGGTATTTCCTGATGGCAAGATCATCGGCACGGAGTATTATCCGAATAGCACCGAAGAGGGTTTAGCTGATTTTCAGCTGAATCTCGCGGGCAAGGTACTGATGGTCGAGTTTGAGCTATTTGGCACACGCTTTGTGGCGATTAACGCAGGACCGGAATTTACGCTGAGCGAAGCGGTATCGTTTGCGGTGCCATGCAAAGGCCAGGCAGAGATTGATTATTTTTGGGAAAAGCTGTCGGCGCATCCTGAAAGCGAGCAATGTGGTTGGTGCAAGGACAAATTTGGTCTGAGCTGGCAAGTCGTACCAGAAAATATGAACGAGCTGATGAAGAAACCTGGTGCATATAAGACGATGATGGAGCAGCATAAGATTGTGATAGCGGAATACTAACGAGACAGATGAAAACACAGGACACGATACCGGGCCAAGCAGGATTTAAGCCGACCAATCAGGAGCTTTATGAATGGCTAGACAAACAAATACTCTGCGTTATCGCTACGCAGGGTGATGATGGATATCCAAACGGGGCAACGGTTGCTTTTTCGCAGTCGCCTGATTTGCAATTTGTGATTATAACCGATCAAGATTCGCGCAAGGCGGGCAATATGATGTGCAGCAGCAAAGTTGCGCTAACAATAACGAACGAAGATGATCGCTATACCCTTCAGCTCGAAGGTGATGCGAAGCAACTGACATGGGACGAGTTCGAACCTTTTGCCGAGCATCATTATGCCAAATTACCATTCTCGCTCCCGTTTAAGGATATTCCAGGTCAGACACCTTTTCTCATTGCTCCGGCACATATGCGCTTTAGTGATGTAAGCGTGCGACCCTGGGAACTGACGGAGATATCAAACCAAAAGTAAGCCGAGTAGTGTTTACCATGGAGACAATAACAAAAACGAAACGAGTAATCTTATGATAAAATGGGGTGATCATGAATAGTCAAAAAACAGATGTCAGTCAGGCTCTTGCCGAGCGTGCGGCACAGGTGCAGCGCGGCGGTGCACGAGCGGCTGTGCTCGGTGTGAACGATGGATTAGTCAGTACTCTCTGTATCGTTATTGGTGTGGCGGCAACGGGTGCCGAAGCAAAATCAATCTTGATTGCAGGTTTTGCTGGGCTACTCGCTGGGGCGATATCAATGGCTGCAGGTGAGTGGATATCAGTTAAGGCACAGGTTGAATTATTTGAAGGTGTTCTCGGTGATGTAAAAAACGCCGTTAAAAACAATAAACAACTACTTGTTCATAATTTGGCAAAAAATCTAGAGGATCATGGCATTGACGAAAAGTCTGCAATGCAAGCTGCCAAAGACGTTGCAACCAGTGACAAAAAATTTATGTCCATGTATTCAACGCAAGTTATTGGTATCAACGAAGATGAGCTAGGCTCTCCGTGGACCGCGGCAATTTCATCATTCGTGCTCTTTACGCTTGGTTCTATTCCACCGCTATTCCCATGGATTATCGGATTGCATGATCTTCCGGGAATCATGGTGGCGATCATTCTGACGAGTGTCGGCAGTCTGTTTGTCGGAGGTTATACAGCTAGGTCAAGCGGCAAAAGTATTGGGTATGGTGCGACTCGCCAGCTGTTGATTGTTATCTTTGCGGCTGCTGTTACGTACGGTATTGGGCACCTTTTTGGTGTTGCAACTAGCTAGACGGTGATATACTGCAGTTATGCAACGTACAACGTTAATTCATAGCATTTTTGGAATTTTGATAATCATTTTCGGTGTCGTTGTCCTAATTGATCTTTTTGCAAAGTTTATTGATATTGAGTTATTACTTGCATGGTGGCCGCTTATAGTCGTATTGATTGGATTCGTTTTGATATCATCTCCGAATTCCAAAACAATATGGACTGGGACAGCTCTACTTCTTGCGGGTGCACTGGCACTTGCCGAAAGAGTCGGCATTTTGACAGGTGACTTTCGCCCGATCATTATAGGTATCGTCGTGCTACTAATCGGTCTCCTTGTTGTGACTCCAGCAGTGACAATCAAAAAAGCTGAATAGCCAGCTGTATAATAGTGAGTGTGAATAAAGCACTTGAATCAAAACTAAAAACGCTTCCGACTAGCCCTGGAGTGTATTTTCATAAGTCTGTTGACGGAGAGATTATGTATGTTGGCAAGGCAGCTGTGCTGCGTAATCGTGTCCGTCAATATTTCCAGTCGCAACGCGACATGGACACCAAGACGCGGGCGCTGGTGGCAGAGATTCATGACACTGACTGGATAGAAACAGAATCCGAAATCGATGCGTTGTTTCTAGAGTCGGAAATGGTGAAGCGCTACATGCCGCGCTATAACATACTGCTGCGCGACGACAAATCACAAATGTACGTGCGCATCGATATGAAAAGTGAATGGCCGCACGTGTCGTTTACGCGAAATCCGGCCGACGACGGAGCCGAGTATTTTGGGCCGTACTACAACGGCTTTGCGATCAAAAAAGCTTTGCGCTATTTGCGCCGCGTCTTTCCGTACTATACGAAACCACCAAAACAAGGCGAGCGACCGAGTCTTGACGCGCACATTGGTCTGAGTCCATTACCTGGTACGACGAGCGACGAGTACAAAGCGACACTACGCAAACTGATCCGTTATTTTGAAGGCGGCCGCAAAACACTCGCGCGCGAGATCGAAAAAGAAATGCACCAGGCAGCCAAGCTGCATGATTTTGAAGACGCCGCGCGCCTGCGGAACCGCCTGCGCGATCTGGCCGAGTTGCAGCGCAAAATCATGTTTGGCGACCGCGAATTTATGGATATCAGCAAAGACAAAGCCTTGGCTGGTCTGGCGTATCTGTTTAGTATGCCAAAAATTCCCGCACGGATCGAAGCGTATGACATCAGCCATATGGGCGGCACGAATGTCGTGGCAAGTATGGTGGTATTTAGCAACGGGGTGAGTGACCGCAGCAATTACCGCAAGTTCAAAGCGACTGAAAAAAACGACGACGCGAACAATATGAAAGAAACGCTGTTGCGCCGACTGAGCGAAAAAAATCTGAAAAGTTGGGGCATGCCGGATCTTATCGTGATCGATGGCGGCATCCCGCAACTCAGCGCCGCGATCGAAGCTCAGACGGCGCGCGGCACGAATGTTCCGATAATTAGCATTGCCAAACGCGAAGAGGAAATTATCGTCAAAACCAACGGGTCGAATATCGACGTGACGAATCTGATGTCGAACGAAGACTATGTCGTACATAGCAAAAATGGCTACTTGACCATTAATTTGCATCCTTGTCAGGCCAATGCTGGGAGTCATAGCAAAAATTTGCGGGCGAGCTCGGCTCTCTATATATATAGCGACGTCACGAAACTCCTCCAGCGTATGCGTGACGAATCACATCGGTTTGCCGTCAGTTACCACACGGTGTTGAAACGCCAAAAGCAAACGGCTAGTGATCTGGAAGAAATCCCTGGTATCGGTCCTGCGACGCGTAGAAAGCTCATCCGTACGTTTGGTAGCTTGAGAGCCGTCAAGAGTGCGACCCCCGAGCAGCTCACAGATGCAATTGGGAAAGACAAAGCCGCGAAAATTAAATCGTATTTGTGATACGCTATGAATATGTCGACATTGGATAGCGTATTTTTTGCGGGTAATCGTGAACGTGTATACGATCAATTAAAGGGCGGTGTTCTTGCTATGTCAGCATATACGCAAATGCAGCGTAGTAATGACATCGCATTTCGATTTGAACAGGAAGCCAGCTTTTGGTACCTGACCGGAATCGAGCATCCTGATTGGTGGCTACTGATGGATGGCAAACGTCGACGATCATGGTTGGTTGCCCCTCATGTCGAGGATCATCACGCATTGTTTGATGGCCAGTTATCTCATGAGCAAGCTGCACGCGTGAGCGGAGTTAATGACATTATTGATCGACAGTCGGCCGATGCGTGGTTACGCCAGTCTGCCAGGTCGCATAGGCTGGTGTATACAATTGACCATCCACCGCATAGTGAGATGTTTGGCTTTACGTTGAACCCTGCACCACGTGAATTACGTGAAAAGCTTGAACGTACTTTTGCAAAAGTCGAAGATTTCAGATTGGAACTCACAAAATTAAGAGCAATCAAGCAACCTCTGGAAATTGCAATGATACAGTCGGCGATCAACCTTAGCGTTGACACGTTTGCCGATGTTCATGCACGATTGGCATCATTAAAATCTGAGTATGAAGTAGAAGCGGAATTTACCGCCATGTTTCGCAAAAAGAATGCACGTCATGCCTATGATCCTATCGTTGCTGGCGGTGTTAACGCTTGCACCCTCCATTATGTCGACAACGGTGACGTATTGAAAAAAGGGCAGCTGCTACTTATTGATATCGGAGCAAAGGTAGACGGCTATGCAGCGGATATCACCAGGACCTATGCTGTTGGCAGCGCAACA
Organism: uncultured Candidatus Saccharibacteria bacterium; assembly: GCA_964502795.1. Classification (GTDB taxonomy): domain Bacteria; phylum Patescibacteriota; class Saccharimonadia; order Saccharimonadales; family Saccharimonadaceae; genus UBA2112. The sequence goes on from CAZCYG010000005.1 coordinate 11,814, forward strand.
AAACGTCAAAAGTATATACATGAATCACTGGTGAATGCACAGCGACAAATCATTGCGCTACTAGAACCTGGTTTGCCAATCGAAGAATATCATCGACGTGTAGATGATATTATGCAGGCCGCACTGATTGATCTCAAGTTAATAAAAGACAACAGTGATGTAAACTATCGAATGTATTTTCCTCATGCGATTAGCCATGGTTTAGGTATTGACGTTCACGATGCTTTAGGCCGCCCTCGGGTGTTTCAACCAGGCATGGTATTGACTGTGGAACCAGGTATTTATATCCCCAAAGAAAAAATAGGTATAAGAATTGAGGATGATATACTCATCACCGAAACCGGTCACAAAAATCTTAGTACAAAACTACCAACTGATCTATAACCATATGCTATACTGGACGCAGTAATGGGTCGCCAATTTGCAATATTTACTGTTCGCTGGCTGCTAAATTCATTTGGCCTGTGGATTGCTGTGCGTCTACTAGGAACGGGCTATAGCGAAGCTCAGGTCGACAGCGGTGCGGCCGTCTTTTTGCTAGCCGGATTAATATTCTCGATCATTAATACGGTGTTGCGGCCGATTATCGTCATATTGTCCCTACCGGCGATTTTGCTGACGCTTGGACTGTTTATGCTCGTTGTGAATGGCGTATTGGTATATATATCACTCAAACTGACACCTGGGCTCCAGATGACATTTATCAACTCAATCCTTACCGGAATGATCCTAAGTCTGATAAACTATATAGTGACAAGTGTATTCGTCGTAAACGGTGCACAAAAGGAGAGAATATGACAATAGATGGAATTTTGCAGTTTGCAACGGTTGCTTCGGGTGTGCTGATGGTGGCAAGTATTTTGTTGCAACAACGTGGCGCCAGTCTGGGCGCCGGATTTGGCAGTTCGGGCGAACTGTTCACGACAAGGCGCGGTCTGGACAAAAACCTTTACGAAGCAACGATTATTTTGGCTGTTATTTTCATACTATCAATCCTGACAGGTCTGTTGTTGCCTTCGTAATTTGCGGGTGCGTTGCAGCGTATGGATGAACAAGAAAAGCGTTCCTGGCGAGAGCATCTAGAATTAAAGAAACGTTCTCGCGGTATCAAAAAACAGGCACGCAAAATGGAGGGGGCAACCGTTCGTCATGCTCGTCGGTTCGTTGTGAATCGTTGGGACAAGATCAGTGAGATCAGGTTACATATTATTATTTGGTTGGGCGGGATTGGACTGCTGATCGCGCTTGTCGGTCTGCAGATGAATTGGTTTCAGCAAAGTTATGTCGTGCAGGCGGCAGTCAGTGGCGGTACCTATGCCGAAGCGGTAAAGGGCCGGATTGACACACTTAATCCATTGTATGCAACAACACCTGCCGAACTTTCGGCGAGTCATCTGCTATTTTCTTCATTGTATAAAAAAGATGCGAGTGGCAAGCTGAAGGGTGATTTGGCTGCGCACATCGCTAATGAAGGCGACAAAGTATTCAAGGTAACGATTCGTCATGATGCCAGGTGGCATGATGGTCAACCGTTGACGGCTGCGGATATAGTATTTACGGTCAAATTGATGAAAAGCTCCGCTGTCAGATCGGTGATGACAAGTGGCTGGCAGGGAGTAGAGGTTGCAGTCTCGGATGATTACACTATCACCTTTACCCTCCCGGTGTCGGATGCAACATTCTTGCAGGCACTGACCTTTGCTGTTTTGCCTGAGCATTTATTAAAAGCAATCAATCCTAGCTCATTACGCGAGAGTACATTCAGCACTGCTCCTATTGGTAGTGGGCCATTTACATTTCGACTGTTACAAGCTGTGAGTCAGACGACTGGTCGCAAAATCGTTCACATGGATGCTAGTAGTGATTATTATGATGGAACACCACGGCTTGATCATTTTCAGTTGCATACCTATACAGATGATGATGCTATCGGCCAGGCATTACGAACAGGCGAAGTAAGTGGTGCCAGCGGCGTGCCAAGTGAAATAGCGCATATGGTTGATACTAAGCGTTACGACACAATGATTAAGCCAGTTAATAGTGGCGTATATGCATTGCTGAATCTTAGTCAGCAGAATCTCAAGGATCTTGCGGTACGTCAGGCCTTGCTAACCGGTACGGATACTGCGGTACTGCGTAAACAAATATACGGTAATCCTAATGCGTTGTATCTTCCATTCGTAAACGGACAAGTAGCGGGCACCGAATTGATTCCGGCTCCGGTGTTTAGCAAACAGACGGCAGGCAAATTGTTGGATAGCGCCGGGTGGGTATTAAAAGATGGCATGCGAACCAAAGATAACACGCAGTTACAGCTCAAGGTAGTGACGCGCAAGAACAGCGACTATGAAGCGGTATTAAAGTTACTTGTTGGACAATGGCGCGAACTAGGTATCAAAGTCGATAGTCAATCACTTGACCCAAGTACATTTACGCAAGATGTATTGCAACTGCGCAATTTTGACGTACTGGTTGACGAACTGGTTATTGGTGGTGATCCCGATGTGTTTGCGTATTGGCACTCGTTGGGACAGCAAAACTTTTCAGGCTATAACAATCAATTGAGTGATGATGCCCTGGCGAGTGCGCGTATGCGTTCTGATCCAGCGCTGCGAGCAGTCAAGTACACGGCATTTGCCAAACAGTGGCTAGCCGATGTTCCGGCAATTGGCCTATACCAGCCAAACTTCGTGTATGTTCATACCAAAAGCAGCCAAACAATCGAACCAGACGAAAAAATCGTCACGACTGATGATCACTACGCCAATGTCCGCTACTGGACAGCCGAAAAGGGCAGCGTGTACAAGACCCCGTAGGAATCACCTGCTATAATCGTACTGATGCGATGACCGAGAACAGGTTATAGCTTGCATAGCTATATACGGCAGGGTTGTGTCTGTCTCGCATCTCCAAATATCATGACGGCGCAAGAATATCTACAAGTAAAACTCCAAGAGCTGCACCAGCCTACTGGCTTAGAAGTGCCTAGTAACAGCGATGGGTTAGTAGATGTAATAACAAAAATACTTTTGTCAAAAAAGTTTCGCAAATATTCGGCGAATGATGATCTGAGACGTCACGTCGAAAATGCCGTTCGTATTAACATAGAGAACAATGATCCGATAAATATCACCTTTTTACACGGTGCATATAAACTATGGCGACTTGAGGAAGCTCCCGAGACTGATTGGGCGGAGCTTTTTTCGCTGATATATTACTCGAATTGGGTCAAACCAATTTGCGAAATCTATACGCCTGGTGTGTGGTTTGATTTTTTTGTCGACGATTATATTATCAACCGATTGGACAATATTCCAATGTCTGATGTGCAGACCTATATTGATAGCTATCAATCACTCATCAATTTCCTTCGACAGTACCAGCCTGAAAATCTCAAAATGACGATTACGACTGTTGGCAGTCAATTTGCGTCAGAGCTGGCATTCGATGAATCACTTCAGAATAATCTGAAGAAGTTAACAGCCGCGATACCTAGTGGTTTGCCCGAGCTTGACGAGACGCAGCACGCCATGGTCGAGTTAAATACGAAACCAACGGATGAACAGTTGAGTGATCCAAAGTGGCGAGAGAGGGTATATCTACTACACAATGCATATATGGCAACAAAGGCAGAGCCCGGCTATCATAAAAACCGCCCCGAAAAGATACTAGCATTTACTCAACCTCTGCCATCTGGTATGACTATTTCTGTTGGCACAACAAAAAGTTCTGTCATGAAGTTTTGGGTTGGTGCGGGTGTCTTGCAACCCAAAGCCGATGGCTATGCCCAAAT
>CAZCYG010000006.1:0-15374 GCA_964502795.1 uncultured Candidatus Saccharibacteria bacterium
TCATTGGGAGTGCTGAAAAAAAGCATGGCAAACATCCAACACAAAAACCAGTAAAATTAATGGAGCATTTCATTGAGTTATTGTCAGCCGAAGGTGACATGGTGCTTGATCCGTTTATGGGGAGCGGCTCGACCGGAGTGGCTGCCTTGAACCTGAAGCGGCAATTCTATGGTATTGAGTTGAATGAGGAGTATTACAAGATAGCATCTCTCAGGATTACTGATTTACTGAGAAAACCGAAGCTGCTATGAAAAAGGTCATTGATTTGTTTGCCGGGGTAGGTGGCTTGTCGCTCGGATTTGCCCAAGAGGGATTTGAGATCGTCTATGCAAATGAGTATGACAAGGCAATAGCTCAGGCTTTTCAAAAAAATCACCCCGGTATAATTGTTGATGATCGAGACATTACTAAGATCGATATAGAAGCGACGTTTGCAAAATACAAAGGTGGTATCACAGTTGTCATGGGCGGTCCTCCTTGTCAGGGATTTTCGCAAAAGGGTAAGCGAATCGGTCTAAAGGATCATCGTAACTTTATGTTCCAGAGATTCGTAAAGGTCGTCGAGGTGGTGCAGCCAGAGTTTTTTTTACTGGAAAACGTCCCCAATATACTCACGGCCGAAAACGGATATTTTAAGCGTGAGATAATTGATATGTTTTCTGATCTGGGCTATGACGTCAAGGCGACCGTACTGAAGGCTGAGCAGTTTGGCGTGCCACAGACACGTCGTCGCGCAGTATTTTTGGGACGAAAAAAAAAGCTAGACTTTGACATCCCCACCGAGACAAATGAGCGGGTGTCAGTACTTGATGCAATCAGCGATTTGCCTGAATTAAAATCGGGCGATGGTACGGATACCGCCGTATATACTCAGTCACCCAAAACGCCGTATCAAAAAGAAATGCGTATGGCAACGACAGTTCTTATGAACCATGTCGCCACAAAACATAGCAAAGTAGCGCTTGAGCGGTTGCAATATATAGGGATCGATGGCGGCAAAGAAGATCTCCCTGACCATCATCGTACGAAATCGATCCATAGCGGAACATGGACACGGTTAAAGCCTGATGGATTTGCCCGAACGATTACGACTCGTTTTGATACGCCCTCGTCTGGACAATTTACATTGCCATATCAGGACAGATGCATTACGGTTCGTGAAGCTGCTCGTTTGCAATCGTTTCCAGATTACTTTATTTTTTACGGTACAAAATCCAGTCAAATGTTACAGGTGGGAAACGCCGTTCCGCCAAAAATGGCACGCGTACTTGCGCGAAAAATTAAAGAAAATATATAGAATATCTATCAGACCTTAATTATTTTCATGATAGGTGATCAAATCATCGATAGAATAGAGCATATCCCTGTATATCTTCGGTTGTTTTTGATCGAACAAACGTAAGCTACCGGCTGATAACAGTTGGTTAAATGTTTCAATCCGCTCGGTAAGCTGGGGTAGTAGTTCTTGTTTGATTGCTATAAATTCTGGAGTAAATACAAAATACGTACAGTAAGCTAAGACTTTATAGAGCCGGGAGTCCATGTTAGATTTTTGGCGAATGAGTTTTTCTAGCTCGTAGCGTTCATCATACTCACGATATGCGACGATTCTGTTGACGCAATCCTCGACATCATCATGAGTACGAGCGATAAAGACAAAATTCTCTAGCTCGAATTTCGAAATTCTGGCGTCTTCATAGCCCTTTTCGATGAGACGCAGCAGTACCTGGTAGATAAAGAATACCGGATAAAGTTTGAATAATTTATCGACTTCACGTCGTTCGCCGTGCTCGGCATGTCGGTTGACGAGCGTTGAGATATCATTCCAAAAATAGAACTTTTCTAACTGTGTGGATACAATAGCGAATGCCTTGTCACGCTGGTTTTGTTGCAGATAATTACTGATCCGGCCATATGCAGCTGACAATTTAAGTGGATGCGTATCAATGACAAGCCCAATGAGTTTGCTAAAGAAGAGTGCACGGATGCCTTCCATTGTGGCTGCGTCTCCATGACTTTGCTTCCAGGCGGCTTTCATGGCTGTATTAAGCTCATCGTTGGTAGCATAGTCTGCGTTATGCTCATGTGCAAACTGCAGGGCCCATAAGTGCATATTCAAATCGTTATTCTTTTTGCCGATACTCCAGTAAAGATTTTTACCCTCTGAGGTGTTTTCATGAAGGTAGTTTGCGTAGTCGTTCCATTCTTCGGTAATAAGTTCATCGCGGACGGTACGACTATTACGGCTCGCCATAAAGCGAAAGATGTCAACGACTTCACTCTGAAAGGTAACCTTACGACCGTTATTATCATAGTAATACACGCCCTTTTCCTCATCGTGTTGGAGGTCGCCGACACCTACTCCCAGGCCTTGCAGGATTTTAGGTGCTGTTTTGTAGTTACCGATAAAATCCAACACGAGCACCTCTTTTTTACCTTTTGCAAGACGGAGCCCGCGGCCTAATTGTTGTGTAAGAATAGTGTTTGATTCGGTAGGCCGTAGCATTAATAAACATTCAACATCTGGTATATCGATACCTTCGTTGAGCATATCAACAACAAACACGACCTGGTGCTTGCCTTTGTCAAACGCGTCGATAATCTCTGATGCGGATTGATAGGCACCTTCGCTATGGTTGTTTTCGATTTTTGAGTGAATTGCGACTGCATCGATACTGTTTTCTCGGAACTTTTGAGCACTCCAGTTTGCGTGTTCAATAGACACGCAAAAAGCAATCGTCTTTTTATTTGCGGCATGTTGCATGTAACTGGATAGTATCGCATCATCTCTTTTGGTGATCATCAGTAATTTGTTGAGATCATTCACATCATAACGAAAACCGTTATAAAAAATATTCGAATAATCAACATTATCAAGTAGTCCTATGTAATTCAGGTTTGCAAGATATCCTTGACGTATGGCTTCGGACTGTTCCATCTCGAATACGAGGTTATCACCGTAATATTCCAATATATTTTGCTCATCCATGCGATCAGGCGTAGCGGTAAGCCCTAGGAAAAAGCGCGGCTCAAAATATTCCACTACTTTTTTGTAGCTGCTTGCCGCGGTATGATGTGATTCGTCGATAATGATGTAGTCAAAATGCTCGCGACTAAATTTATGCAGATTGTCGTCCTTGCTGATAGTCTGAATCGTTGCAAAGACGATATCTTTGTCTTGATACGTTTTTTCTTTGCCGGTAAAAAATCCCATAGCGCCGCTTCGCTCTGGCAGTACCTTTTCGAACGAATTTTTTGCCTGTTTGAGGATATGATCAACATGTACGATAAACAAAATCTTTGTTGCGCCCATAGCTTTTGCGTCAAAGATTCCCAGGTATGTTTTGCCAAGTCCTGTTGCCATCACGACGAGTCCGCGTTTATTACCACTGCGACGAGTATCTTCGAGCGCGCGGAGGGCCTTTTGCTGTACCTCATGTGGTGTTATCTGATCTCCGTTCCAACCAAGAAAGAGCGAATATAAGTCAGGGTCGGCATTGAAAAAACGCCGTAGCTCATAAATAGCATCAGATGGATTATCAATGATTTGATCCTTGGAAAGGCTGATGACGGTGTATCCTTGGCGGATTGTTTCATTTCGTTTTGACTCGAGTTCGTTGAAGCGTTCTTTTGATACCATACCTGCCGCATGATAATTGAACCCATCGCATTCGATAGCATATTTGGCGTTGCTGGTTGTGACGACAAAATCAATTCGCCATGTCCGTTCGGTGCCATCATTTCGGCTGATAATAACTTCTGGCTCAATCATATCCAGGCCGCTATCGCCATAATCTTCGTAGAATATATCACGAAGAAATGTTGTCTCCAGGTAGCCCATTTTGGCTCCATGTTGTTGCATGAATGCGTCGATTGTCATTATGGGTATTATACCTCAGCGGGCGAACAATATTCATTATTACAACCCTGTCATCATAGTCGGTATACTGGATGTATGAGTAATCCTGTTCGCGGTGTCAATGTAGGGGGGTGGTTAGTGCTCGAAAAATGGTTAACGCCAGGAGTCTTTGCTGGAACGAATGCTGCTGACGAATATTCGTTTATGCGTCAAAAAGCTGCGAAGCGACGTATTGCTGAGCATCGAAACACGTTCATCACTGAAGATGACTTCGACTGGATGGCGCGTCATGGTATCGGAGTGGTGCGTATTCCCGTTGGATACTGGCTATTTGACGCAGTTGACGGGTTTGAACCAACTGTCAGATATCTTGATAAAGCCATGAAGTGGGCACATCGTCATGGCGTCGGTGTATTGATTGACCTGCATGCTGTACGTGGGTCACAGAACGGGTTTGATAATAGTGGACGAGTGGGACGAGCGCGATGGTTTACCAATGCGGGTTATCGTAAACAAACGATGCAACTGCTGCGACGTATCGCAAAGAGATACAAAGACTCACCTGCGCTATGGGGTATTGAGATTATCAATGAACCGGTACCTGGACGACATCACTTGATGCTTATGAGGTTTTATCGGGATGCATACAGAATGCTCGGTACTATTTTACATTCTGATACGACGATTGTTTTTCATGACGCATTTCGACCGATACCGTATATGTGGTCATTTGTTGGTGTACAAAAATCAAACCCAATAGTGATGGACGTCCACTGGTATGGGTACGATCTGAAAACGAATAGCCTTAGTAACTATCTGCAAAGGTCTGCACTGATTCGAAAGCTACTACTCAGCGTTATACAGTGGCGGCAGCCGGTTATTGTTGGCGAGTGGAGTAGCGTGCTGCCGCAACGATTTTTTGATGCAGTACCAGTGCGTGAACATAATGAACTATTGCGGCAAAATATTGTCATGCAGCAACGAATATATAAACATGCGGCAGGTTGGATGTATTGGAATTATAAAGCTGAGGGTGGAGGAATGTGGAACTTTCGATCGCTAGTCGAACGAGGAACACTGGATACTGAACTCGAAACGTAAAACGCTTGCGAAATAACCACTGCACTGCCATACTCATAGCAGCTATGAACAAAGAGGGCGGGCGGGGTTTTACAATTGTCGAACTGCTGATAGTAATTGTTGTCATTGCGATCTTGGCAGTCATCGTTATTGTTGCATATAATGGTGTGATTAATCGTGCATACTACAATCGTTCGCAGTCAGAATTGGCGTCCATCGCGCGAGCGGTCCAGATTTTTCAGACGGTTAATAACCGTTATCCGTATGATGTTAGCAGAGGTGTGCCTGCGGAGATCACCCCATACCTGAACGGGTCATCAAGCAACTGGCCGAAGGCCCCGTGGCCGGATAGCGTATAAGACTACGATACATTTACCGGATCAGATGGAAAAGAGGTCGCGCAGATGAGTATTCGATTCTGCCCAGAAGGCGGACCATTGAGTGTGTGCAAATTCCCTAATGAGTCCTGGGCATCAGGATTTGGTGTTGATAGCAGCGCCTATTGGTGTATTACGGGCAAGTGTCGCTCGCATCCGTCGCAGGCAGATAGCTATCCTGGCTATTGCATCAATTGTCCACACTAACGAAGTATCCAAGCTGCTATAATAAAGACAGATATGGGGACCACAAAAGCCACGCAACGGAACGATGCCGCAATAGATGTGGCTGATTTTGTACATCTCCACAATCACACCCATCATTCGCTCCTCGATGGACTGACAAAAATACCTGATCTGGTGAGTAAGATCAAAGAATATGGCATGAGTGCGGTTGCTATGACCGACCATGGCACGATGAGTGGCACAATTGAGTTCTATAAGGCTGCCGAAGCAGAGGGAGTCAAGCCAATCATAGGCATGGAAGCATATGTGGCGGCTCGGTCCCGACACGACCGCGACCCGCAAAAAGACAAAGCACGATATCATTTGATTATCCTTGCGATGAACGACACGGGGTATCGTAATCTGATGAAATTATCAACGACCGCCAATCTGGAAGGTATGTATTACAAACCTCGTATTGATCATGAACTACTTGAACAGTACAACGAGGGGCTGATCATTCTCAGCGCCTGTGCCAGTGGTGAATTGGGCGAAAACCTGCGCGTTGATAATTATGAAGAAGCCAAGAAGATTGCTATGTGGTACAAATCGGTCTTTGGTGATCGCTATTATTTAGAGTTGCAGGATCATGGTCATCTGGAAAGTCCAACCACATGGGACGTTCAGGTCAAGATTAATACGCATTTGCTGAAGCTGTCCGAAGAGCTTGATATTCCGTGTGTCGTCACGAGTGATGGGCATTATTTGACACACGATGATCAGGAGTCACACGAAATTCTCCTTTGCGTCGGTACAGGTGCTTATTTATCGGACGAAAACAGGATGAGCCTGCGGGATTTCGAACTGCACGTTACTGATCCAGCCGAAATCATTGAACGGTGGAGCAAGACACACCCTGAAGCGGTGCGTAACACCCGTGCAATCGCCGATCGCTGTAATGTAACGATTGAACTCGGTAAGATTTTAATACCGAAGTTCCCAACACCACATGGTGAGTCGGAGAAAGAATATCTGGATCAATTAGTTTATCGTGGTATGGCTGTACGCTATATTGGCAAAACAGTCGATGATGCAAAGGCGATGAAAAATGAAGAAATCCGAGCACTATTGACCGACGACCAACGTGAGCGGTTGAATATGGAATTTGGCGTGCTGGATAAAATGGGCTACAACGGGTACTTTTTGATTGTCCAAGATTTTATTAACTGGGGAAAAGACCAGGGAATTATCTTTGGCCCTGGTCGTGGGTCGGCTGCTGGTTCGATTATTGCCTACGCGCTGAATATTACTGATCTCGATCCGCTAAAATATGATTTGCTGTTTGAGCGATTTCTCAACCCCGACCGTATCAGTATGCCCGATATCGATATCGATATTCAGGATACGCGCCGCGACGAAGTGATTAAATATTGCGCTGAGAAATATGGAGATAGTCGAGTTGCCAATATTGTCACATTTGGCAAAATGGCTGCCCGTGCTGCGGTGCGTGATGTTGCCAGAGTACTGCAAGTACCTTATGCGGAAGCGGATCGCCTAAGCAAGATGATCCCACCGCCTGTTCAGGGACGACATATCCCGCTGGCTGTGTCGATCAGGGAAGATCAGGACCTGAAAAGGGAATACGAAACAAATCCATCGGCGAAACAAGTGTTTGATTTTGCCGTACGACTGGAGGGAACCATACGTAGCCATGGCGTGCATGCCGCCGGTGTGGTGATTGCACCCGACGACATCGTTAACTATGCGCCGCTGGAAATGGCGCAAAAGGGAGTTGTATCGACACAGTATCCCATGGGTCCGGTCGAAGAGCTTGGGCTGCTAAAAATGGACTTTTTGGGTCTTAGCAACCTATCGATTATCAATAACGCACTTCGTATTATTCGCAAAGTATACAAAGACGAAATCGATCTTTCGCACATACCTCTTGATGATGAAAAGACGTATGAACTATTTCAAAGAGGTGACACGACAGGTGTATTTCAGCTGGAGTCGGCAGGCATGAAGCGGTATCTTCGAGAGCTCAAACCTACAGTATTTGATGACATTATTGCGATGGTTGCACTCTATCGTCCCGGACCTATGCAATTTATCGATAGTTTTATTAAGCGTAAACACGGGCAAGAAGAGATTACCTACTTGCATGAAGGCATGAAGAGTTCGCTGCAAAATACCTACGGTATTTTGGTATACCAGGAACAGTTTATGCAGATCAGCAAAGAGTGGTGCGGATTTACTGGTGGGCAAGCGGATACGCTGAGAAAGGCTGTCGGTAAGAAGAAGATTGACCTGATGCGTAAAGTAAAAGTTGATTTTGTTGATGGCGCGGTAAAGCACAGCGGCGCACCGAAAGAAGTTGCCGAAAAGTTTTGGGATCAGCTAGAGGAATTCGCCAACTATTGTTTTAATAAATCTCACGCGGCGTGTTATGGGTTGATCGCGTATTGGACCGCCTATCTCAAGGCTCATTACCCCGATGCGTTCATGGCGGCATTGATGACCAGTGATCAGGATGATATTGATCGGTTAGCAATCGAGATTGCAGAATCGCAACATATGGGGATCAAAGTGTTGGCACCTGATGTCAATGAATCATTTGTCGAATTCGCGGTCGTGCCAGGAGAAAATAAAATCCGTTTCGGTATGGCTGCTGTCAAAGGCGTCGGTGTCGGTGCGGTCGAGGAAATCCTGCGTGCACGCAAGGATGGTCGATTTGAAACAGTCGAAGATTTTGCCAAGCGGGTCAATACGCAAAAATTCAATAAAAAAGCGTGGGAGTCACTAATCAAAGCGGGCGGTTTTGACCAGTTAGGCGACCGGTCGGATTTGTTGTTTAATCTTGAGTCAATTCAGGCATTCGCGACCAAGTTGCAAAAAGAAGCGGCCAGTGGTCAGACGGATCTATTCAGGTTGTTGGGCGAATCGTCATCAACGGTGCAACCATCAATTCGCATTCAGCCAGCACCTGCTCGCCATACCGAAAAGGAGCGATTGATGTGGGAACGTGAATTGATGGGACTGTATATCAGCGCGCATCCGCTCGATCAATATGTTGACTATTTTGCCGAACAAACAATACCGCTGAGTACGATCACCAAAGCAAATGACAGCAACAAGGTTATCGTCGGTGGATTGGTGAGTTCACTGCGTATTATCGTGACCAAAAGCGGAAGCAAGATGGCGTTTGTCGCTATGGAAGATAAAACGGGCGATACGGAAATTATTGTATTCCCGAGTGTCTATCAGCAGATTGGCGAATATTTGAAACAAGATATCGCGATTCGTGTTGAGGGTACGGTCAACTGTCGTGATCGTGATGGCAATATGACAAGCGATGTCAAGATTATGGCTGATCTCATAACAATTATCACGGATGACGAGCTGAGAGACTATAAGGCGACTGGCCAGAAGGCGTTAAAACCTCGCGTGGGTGAAGTAAAGACAACTCGTCGTCGGGCGTCTACCGCCACGCCAAGCATCACGACGGCCAGGCGTACTGAAGCGGCGGAATTCATCGAGCCAAAAGCAATCACGGCAGTCGAAATAGAAATCAAGAAACTATTTGTTCATGTTAAAAACTACGACGATCATCACACGCTGAACCAGCTGAAAGAACTGAGCAGCAGGTATCCTGGTCCGTCTGATGTCGTGTTGGTCTTGGGTGAAGATAAAAAATCGGCTATCAAATTGCCGTTTACCGTTGATATTGCTGATTCTCTAGTCGGCGAACTAGTCAAGCTGCTTGGTGAAGACTCGGTGGTGGTCAAATAGGTTTTTTGTCTGTCAGATTATCGATCTTGTTATGTAATTCATCGACAGACTTCTGCAACGCATCGTGTTTATCGTGTAGCTCTCGCAGATTTTTGGTATGTTTTGCGCCAGCTCCAGCAGCTAGGGCGGCGCCAAGTGCACTAAGTACATTTGTGTAATTACCAAAAATCAATTGTGCGTTGGCGGACGGCTCCAGTACGGGAAAAACAAGCCCGATCAGACCAAAAATAAATAGATATACAAACAAAAATATAAATATAAATATTGATACAGGGCTCGAAAGAAGTGCCGGGATTTTATTGAGGAATTTCATAGAATTAGTATAGCTTATATTCAGCCATACGCGAGATGATACAGCGCGATACCTGCAGCCACGCTTACATTGAACGATTCTTTGCCACCGCGCATAGGTATTTCAACAAGTGCATCGCACTGATCGCGGTATTCTGGATAAATGCCATCAATTTCGTTACCAAGCAGTAGTGCGACCTTGTCCGGTACCACGTAATCCGGCAGCATAATTGACCGTTTGTCCTGTTCGAGTCCCACGATAACGTAGCCTTGGTTTTTTAGCTCGGCAAGTGGCGGGGCTTCGGAGTATTCAAACGGCACCATTGTCTCTGCCCCGAGGGCTGTTTTGTGGATCTGGCGCGTTAACTTGTCGGCAAAATAAGGCAGGCGAGTGTCATTTTCCAGGGTTGGATAAGGCGTATAGCCGCTAAAAATGACTTTTGATACGCCAAATCCATCAGAAGTACGCAAAAACGCTCCGACATTGTGCGTTGAACGGATGTTGTGCGCAAGAAGAATAATGTCTCTCATTATCCAACCTACTATATACCAACTGCCAACTCCTATCTACTCATTATCAACCTGCTTATGCTATCATAATCACATATGCCTTACGTTGTCGAAGAAGCGCAGGAGTTGACCGAAGAGTCAAAAATCCAGCAGAGTCGTCGTGATCACGAAGAGAAATCAACCGCATCACGTGCGGCAATATTAGGGCTGCCATATCTTGATTCACGTCAATTTGAACAAGAACTGGATCTGATAAAAGACGGCATGTTGGATATAAAGGAAATGCACCAATGGAAAATGGTGCCTTTGCAAGCGGGCGGTGAATATGAGCCGTATCGATTTGCCGCAACCAGTAATACACCACAATCTGTCATCCAAAAAACCAAGCAAAAATATGCTGATGAAGGACGGGAAGCGCAAATATTCTTGATCAGCCATTCGGGCTATATGGCGCTGATGAATCGCTATGACCCACCGAAAAAGGTTATCTACCAGGATATTACCATCGCAAAACACGGTGACAGCGCAACGATAGCCGAAGTGTCCAAAACGCTGAATGCCGTCGGGTCTGATCAAGTGCTGGATTATCTGATTGATCAGGCTGATCGGCTGGGTGCCAGCGACATTCACGTTGAGAACCAGCGTAATTATATTCGCATTCGCATGCGTGTTGACGGCGCGCTGCACCCAGTGGCTGAGATTAGCAAGGATAAATATCGCATATTGATGGGCGCTATTGGATCGCGTGCCAATATTTCGTCAGCTGCTAAAACATCGCAGTCGGGTCATATCCAAAAAGATATTCACCGTGACGGCGCCACCCACCTACTCAATATTCGTATCGAGACGGTGCCAACAATGTATGGGCAAGATGCCGTGATGCGTCTCTTTAATTTTGACGAAAGTATGCTTAATCTAGATCTGCTGGGTATACCAGAGCGCGAGATGGCAGAGATCAAAGAGATTACTCGCCACCCGCGCGGTATGATGTTGATGGTTGGTCCTACTGGTTCTGGTAAGTCAACCACGCTCTATAGTATGCTTAACGCGCTTAATACGACTGACCGCAAGATTCTGACGCTGGAGGACCCGATCGAATATGGTATCGCTGGCATTGCACAGATTCCGATTGATACGACGCATGGACAGACGTTTGCCGACGGTCTGCGCTCGGTGCTGCGTCTCGACCCTGATGTTGTGATGCTGGGTGAAATTCGTGACGTTGATACGGCTAAAACGGCAATTCAGGCGTCAATTACAGGGCATTTGGTGCTGAGTTCGTTCCATGCTAATTCAACCAGTGCAGCCTTTAGTCGTATGATCGGTATGATAGGTATTAATCCAATATTTAGTAGTGCTATTCGTCTGTTGATTGCGCAGCGTTTGGTACGACGGCTATACGATGATTCAAAAGAGGAGTATGAACCTGACGAAGCAACCAAAAAATGGGTACAAAAAACACTTGAAGGTGTCGCGCCCGACAGGCTTAACGGGATCGATCTCAATAACTTTAAGTTATGGAAACCAGCCCCTCATGCCGATGCACCGTTTGGATTCAAGGGGCGTATTGTCATCATGGAACAAATGGTTGTTAATACCGAAATTCAGAAGTTCCTTCGTGGTGATATTGCCGATGCCAATCCTGAAGCGATAGAAAAGGAAGCCAAAGCGTCAGCTGGACTAATCACCCTTATTCAAGCTGGCGTATTGGCGGCGCTACGCGGCGAAACGACGCTAGAAGAAGTAAATCGAGCAATATAGTCGCTACCCCTTTTAAAACGGCAAAAACTGTGCTATAGTAGGCAATTGATTGTATACAGGAAGTTAAGCGCCGAAAGCAAACGGTGTGGAGCCGCAGGGATACAACTGCGTGGCCAGCTGAGATGACTTTTGGAGAACAAAGGAATTATTATGAGTTTTGCACTGATTCAAAAGGTAAATAACGAGCAGAAAAAAGCTGCCGTCGTGGATGCGCGCAGCGGTGATACCGTGCGTGTTCACCAAAAAATCAAAGAAGGTAACAAAGAGCGTATTCAGATTTTTGAAGGAGTGGTTATTCGTACCGACAACAAGCAGTCACATACCAGTCGTATCACCGTGCGCAAGATTGCAAGTGGTATTGGTGTCGAAAAGAGCTTTTTGCTCCACAGCCCACTGGTTGAAAAGGTAGAAATTGTTCGCCGGGCCAAAGTTCGCCGCAACTTCTTGTCGTACCTGCGCCAACGTAGCGGTAAAAGTGCTCGTTTGACCGCTGTTAATTTTGACCGTGCTGCGGTTAATGAAGTTCATGACGAACACGCCGAAGCCGAAGAAGCTCGTCTGAAAGAAGAAGCCAAAGCTGCCGCCGCTGAAAAGCAAGCCGAAAAAGCTGCCGAAGAAGCAGAATTAAAGGCAAAGCAAGACGCCGTCGAAGCCGCGCACAAAGAAAACGCGTAATACATTGCACCAACAAGAAAACGCTCCGTTGTGGAGCGTTTTTGATTATTAGTTGCTTAGTATATTAGCGTAGGTATTCGCTAAGCGCAGAGCTGCTGTTTTGGCAGTCTCGCTAAAACCTGCCTGATCACATAGCTTTCCTATAGCTTCGTTACGCCCATTATCGTCGTCAAGAGTTTCCTGGACGGCTTTACTCATCTTTTCGCTACAGCTATCTGACATAGTTTATCCTCCGTTACTACATTTCTTATTGTAGCATACTTTATCAAATATTGCAAGTGTTATACTAATTATTATGATTCTTGGTATAGACGAAGTTGGTCGTGGTCCGTGGGCGGGACCGTTGGTGGTGGGAGCCGTAGTGCTCGGTGGTGCGACTATTGATGGCCTGACGGATAGTAAAAAACTGAGTAAAAAACGACGTGAAGAGCTGGACAAGATTATTCGTGAACAAGCGGCAAGCTATGGTATTGGTTGGGTGAGCGCCCAGGAGATCGATGAGCTTGGTCTGTCTGAAGCGCTAAACGTAGCAACAAGGCGGGCAGTTGAACAAATCGAAACCTCTTATCATGAGATTATTATTGACGGCACGATCAACTTTTTGGCTGGCACTGCCAAGGGCCGATACGTCACAACCATGAAAAAAGCTGATCTGCTGGTACCGAGTGTATCTGCTGCATCGATTATCGCCAAAGTAGCTCGCGATAACTACATGACCGAACAAGACAAAGTATACGATGGCTACAAATTTGCGTCGCACGTGGGCTATGGCACGGCTTTGCACCGTGCGGCGATTGAAAGGCTCGGTGTGACGCCACTCCATCGACTGTCGTTTGCACCGCTGCAAAAATACCGTGATCAGGCAAGGCGACCGCTTGCGTCGTCGAAACTTCCGGCAGAAGTTTCACGTAGCGCGCTGGACACGGGTCATGTCAGCGCATCCACCCCTAAAAATCTTTCAGGCAAGCTGAAAGGATTTTGGGGAGTTACCCCGCGCGCTGCCACCCGTGCTAGCGTGGAACCCGATAGTAGACATCGGCCAACCAATTACATGGGCGCGCCTGCCGAAACGGAAGCGGCAAACCACTTGGTACGCCAGGGCCACGATATAGTAGAACGCAACTGGAAAACCAAGTACTGTGAAATCGATATCGTGTCGGTCAAGGGCGACACAGTGTACTTTACCGAAGTGAAATATCGTAAAACGCCGTGGCAGGGCGACGGACTGGCGGCGATTACGCCCAAAAAACTCAATCAGATGCGCTTTGCAGCCAGATTGTATGTTCAAGTGCAGCAATTAAGAGATACGGATATGCAACTTGCGGCCGTTTCAATGACCGGAGATCCGCCTGAGGTCGAATCATTTGTGCTGATCGATAGCTAAGCGGGTGTAATGGAATCTATGAGCAAACGTACCGACAGAATAGATGGCATGACGCCTGAAATGAAAGAAATCGTGGCGGATAACATGAAGGAGCGAGTATACTCGACGATTGCCCTTATTGCTGTGCTGACCGTGATATGGCAGAACGCTGGGCACCATACCGCACGCGGAGTGATTGCGATTATTATTGGTAGCGTGGTAGCACTATGGCTCGCGACACTTATATCAATTCGTATGTCATATCGCGCGATTCATGGCAAAGCGATTAGTATGGGTGGTTATCGACGGGCACTTTTTTCGGCATCAGGGTTGCTGGCCCCTGCGGTGACACCAATTGTTATCATTGCAATAAGCGGATTAATTCATTTATATGATTTGAAGGCAGCGCTGTTTGCATCGATGATTGTGAGCCTGCTGTCTCTATTCGTACTGTCTTTTAACGCAAGTCGTAGCATTTATGACAGTATTTGGAGACAGCTATTTGTCAGCCTGCTTGAGATGTCGGTTGGTGTAGGTGTGATACTGCTCAAATTGGCCGTGGGTGAGTAGTAGCCATGTCAGGTGCCAGATACTAGCTGACCTTGTGAATCCTTCCTTTTATATGAGTTCGTCTTTTTTGGCGTTTAAAAAGTTCACCCACTGGCGAATGAGCCGGAGCGTTGTTTTGAGGGGTAGTTCTATCAAAAGATCGAGGATTGTGGCAACGATATTGATTTGGCTATAGCGATACGATATTTGCTGACCAACGTAAATAAACGGCATGTATACGATATCCCGCAGGAGTGATAGTGATCCTTGCGATGTATGGACAACTTCCAGTTCATGAATTTGACGCGATAGGCGAAACGACAAAAAGCTGGCGGTTGAAAGAAATATGAAAAAGATGATTCCCTGAACAATTGTAAAGTGCAACAGGTATAGAATATATGACAATCCGGCAAAGACAATCAAAAACGTAACCCCATAGGCAACGTTAAAGCCAAGTGACGATGATTCTTTGGGAATGCGAATTGAATATAATTCATGATCGTTTTTGTAGAGCATGTTAATAGTCTGATTAATGATTGTGTCGGTATTGCGCGTACCGGGCGTCGTAAGCGTGAGACGAGAGATAGTGATGAATACCGATGGAAAGAGCAGGTTAATCATCAGCGGTAGCCACACGATTGAACCAAGCGTAATGATGTCATAAGGGATTTCGATTGCGATGCCAACGATACTTTTTGTAATGAGCAGGAATACAATACTGCGAATAATGCCACGATCCAGGCGACGGTTCAACTGATCATATTCGTGTTCAATGTGTTTACGAAGGGCATAATCCAGCGTGTCCTCGTTTTTGAGGGCGTCAATCGGTATCGGATTATCGGAATTATAAAAGCCAGTATAGACAAACCGCAATGCGGCCCCGTTACGGCTGACGATACGTGATGTATAGGCAACGGTTTTGGTGGTTGAAAGCTGATCTATCTTTTGATTAAAT
>CAZCYG010000007.1:0-14847 GCA_964502795.1 uncultured Candidatus Saccharibacteria bacterium
GTCGGTAATCTGCACGGTAAGTATCCGGTACCAAAAGAACTTGATCTTGAACTGCTGCAACAAATCCGCGACGCCATTGATTGCGGCATCAGCCTGCATGGTGGGTCGGGCACGCCACTTCATTATTTTGAGGATGCTGCCAAAATTGGTGTTAGCAAAATAAATATTAATACTGATATGCGCGTCGTATTTCGCAAAACACTCGAAGAAGTACTGGCCGAAAATCCAAACGAATATGCCGTTGTAAAGCTGATGCCAGAGGTATATCAGGCGATTCAAGCCGTCGTCGAGCAAAAGATTGAAGCATTTGGCAGCGCTGGTAAGGCCGTTGTCTAGCAGTATGAGCGAAAAAATAAAAATTCTGACAATTGGCAAGACGGTCCAGGACGTGTTTCTGGCCAGTGACGAATTTGATCCACACACCGAGGGTAAGGTTGTGTACACGCACCTGCCGCTTGGCGTGAAAATGGAAGTCGACAATGTGATATTCTCTACTGGCGGCAATGCGGGTAATGTTGCGGTGACATTCGCTCGCCAGGGCCTGGATGTATCGTATATGTGGACTCTCGGACACGATCCTGCTTCGGAAAATGTCCTGCGCGATTTGGATAGTGAAGGCATTGATACATCGCTTGTAGTTCAAAAGGATCAGTATCAGGCAGGTTACTCTGTGGTCATGCTTGCGACTAATGGTGAACGAACCATTTTGAATCATCGGGGGGTGTCTACGACATCACGCGGGACTGATCTGGATCTTTCGGCGATTGATGATGCGGACTGGGTATACCCGACATCGCTGGCAAACGGTGGCATCGATCTGATGCGAAAGATCGTTGACCATGCCGAAAAAGTGGGGACGAAAGTCATGCTCAATCCTGCTGGTCCTGAACTGGCAGAACCAGACAAATTAAAAGCGCTGCTGGAGAGTGTCGACATCCTGTGTGTGAACAAAGAAGAAATGCAACAATTGGTTCACGGTGAAACAATGGAAGAATTAGTCCATCATGGGCTTAATCTCGTACCGGTTGTGATCGTGAGCGATGGGCCGAATGGCGTCATGGCAAGCGACGGCAAGACGATTGTGAAAGCAGGTATGTATGAGGATGTAAAAGTCGTCGATCGTTTAGGCGCAGGTGACGCATTTGCAAGCGGATTCCTCAGCCAATGGGTTCAGGGTAAATCGCTCCGAGAGTGTATTATCTTCGCAAGTGCGAACTCTACATCGGTTGTACAGTATGTCGGTGCGAAAAAAGGCATTTTGCATAGAGGTGTCAAACTACACGATATGCCTATTCATGAACAGCCGATAAAAGCATAACCATGATATACTGAATACAAGAAAACTAATTACC
Source organism: uncultured Candidatus Saccharibacteria bacterium (assembly GCA_964502795.1). Lineage (GTDB taxonomy): Bacteria > Patescibacteriota > Saccharimonadia > Saccharimonadales > Saccharimonadaceae > UBA2112. The sequence continues at coordinate 1,353 of CAZCYG010000007.1, forward strand.
AAATACCATCTACTAATTACTAAATTATGGCACGGCTACTAAAAGAACTTTTGGGTAACGATCATCCATTGTTTGCGATGAATTTGAAACAGCTCGAAATTGCGACGGGCAATGCTGGTGTGGATGTCAGACTACTCGCAGACGTTACAGAGAAGGCTCACCAAACACTTCGTCAGCTGAGCCTTGATCCTGCGAATACGACAGCAATCGAAGCATATAATGCACTCAAGAATCTTGGCAGTAGCGATGCCGCATTGCATCAGCTGCATGATACACACTACGTATTGCTGCTCATCGGTGATCAACTGGTTTCGTTCAATGCGCAGGACGTGATCGAAAACGCACATCATGAATTACCGTTTGAACAGCGTATCGTGTCACATGCGCAGCGACATTTGCGGGCCGAAGTGGTTAAGCGCTATGCAGATCATGACCGGACCCATGACGAATTAGTGCACCATATGGCAAAAGAAATAGGGTTAAAACCAGAAAGTGACGAGGGATATCAGTTTATGACAAATCAGATACCAGATATACGACCAAAGGTGTTGGCGATAGGTGATATTTTCACTGATGCGTTTATCAAACTGCGTGATGATTCGGCTCGGATTGATGTGGATGAGGATGGGACGAAGCGAATGAGCTTGCCGTATGGCGCCAAGCTAGCATATGACCATGAGGATACGGTGAAATCAGTCGGGCCGTCACCAAATGCGTCGGTGTCGATGAGTCGGCTTGGGATTGATGTCGGTCTACTTGCATGGGTGGGTGATGACCAGCCTGGCAAAGAAGCGCTTGAGCATCTTGTAGAGGAAGGTGTCGGAACTAGTCTCATGGTTACGCAACCAAATATAAAGACAAGTTACTGGTATGTTTTGTGGTATAAAGCTGATCGTACGATGTTGGTCAAGAGCGAAGACTATGATTATCACTTTACCGCGCCAGAGCAAGAACCAGAATGGATCTATCTGTCATACATAGGTGAGAACTCCTGGCCGCTACATGAAGAACTGATTGCTTACTTGCAGGAGCACCCAAATGTAAAACTGGTATTCCAGCCGGGCACTTACCACTTTCAGTGGGGTATCGACAAGCTCCGTGAGCTGTATAAGCGCAGCCATCTGGTTGTCATGAACCGCGAAGAAGCTATGGATATTACAGGTCGTGGCTATGACTCAATTCGTGATCTGGCAAACGGTTTGCACGATCTGGGTCCGCAAATTGTGGTGATTACAGATGGTCCAAACGGTTCATATGCATCATATGATTACAAATTAGTGACGATCCCCAATTATCCTGATCCAGCGCCACCGCTTGACCGTACCGGTGCGGGTGACGCATTCGCATCGACGATTGTCGCTGCACTGGCACTGGGCGAAACCATGGATACTGCGCTCACTTGGGCACCAATTAATAGTATGAGTGTTGTGCAGCAGTTAGGGGCACAAAAAGGGCTTTTGACACTCGATAAACTCTATCAGTATCTCGACAGCGCACCTGAAGACTATAAATTGACAGACGTTCAGGAATAACTCAATGGGCGACGAATTGATGGCGCTCAAGCGTAAAAATGCTAAAAACCATCTATTGATACGTCAAAAACTGATTGACGCAAAAGAAGGCAAATTGGGTCGGGTTGTCGATGAGTTCGAGCAAGCATTTGATATCCTTAGCAAGTATCCGCATACGGTGACGATATTTGGCTCAGCCCGATTACCACAGGGACATCCGGCTTGCAAGCAGGCGTTTGCGGTGGCATGGGTTTTGGCAAAGCACGAGTATGCTGTCATGACGGGCGGCGGCGGCGGTATTATGCAAGCGGCGAATCACGGTGCGCTGAGAGCGGGAGGTGTCTCGATAGGATTTAACATTCATTTGCCAACCGAACAAAAACTCAACAAATATACAAACGCGAACTATGAATTTGAACATTTTTTTGCACGCAAAGTCGCAATGACACTTGATGCGAGCGGCTACATATTCTGTGCAGGTGGTTTTGGTACATTTGATGAACTATTCGAGATATTAACGCTAACACAAACCGGCAATATTCCATCTGCACCGATCATTCTCCTGGGTACCGATTTTTGGCAGCCTATGGATCGGTTTATCAAAAAGGTGCTGGCTGATGAATTTGAGGTTATTGACCCCGAAGATCGTGATCTGTATGTCATTACGGATAATATTTCAGAAATAATCGATATTATTGGCAAGCAAACCCTCGAAGAAGCACGCGAAGAGATGAATATTCGCGCCGAGAAGATGAAGCGTCGCTGGGAACGCCTACGTGAGGAATAATAACCGTTGCATTATTTATTTGGTATTGATACTATCATTTTAAGTTAACCATAAGCGGAATATGTTATGCGAAAGTTAGAATCCGGTAGTGCTCATATCATCATTGTGGTAGTGATCGTACTAGGTATTATTGGCGGATTGGGCTACTTGTTTTATGTAAATATTATCAACAAAAATCATTCAGATACATCACCTGCGATTGTGACAAAAACTAATGACGGTGAAATTAGTAGCGTTAAAAAAATCTCATATTGCACGCAATACGAAAAAATATGCTTTGAGTATCCGGATACATGGACGGTAAAGCAGGAGAAAGTCAGTGGTGAAAATAGGGATGCACTCTCGCTTACTGCTCCTGGTGATGTGGTCGCTCTTGTTTTCGAATCCGGAATCGGAGCTTTTGATGTGTGTTGTGGTCCGATGCCTGAAGGTGTCGTAGAAGTAGTAAGTGCTACCCGGGCAACAAAATTCGGTGAAAACACCTATGTTAGCGAAGTAGTCACGCCCAAAGTGGACGGCGAATATCCTGATCCCAGTCAGCCAATTGTCAAGAGTGTAGTCAAGGGATATATCCCGCAACTAGTGCTTCATCATTCTGCGTCGTTATCAAAACAGGATCGATTCACAAGAACTAATGGCAGTATAATCGCTGACGCCGTCATGAACGGCAAATACGCCATGGTCGACGATAATAACCAAAACCACGGTAGTGTACTATTCGGTACGGTGAATTTTCGTATTACATCAGATCTAAAGGTGTATACAACATCTGAGGAAGCAAAAAAACAGTTCAATACAAAATCATATCAACAGGCAAAGGAGATACTGCTTAGTGCAAACTACAAATAATTCACAACAGGGAAGCGTAAGCCTCGCCCACTATAAAGACAATTGATCTGATTATATTGAGCTTGCAAGTAGTGTCGGTGCAGTCTCTGCGCTATACTTAATATGATGAGTCAAATGTTTCGTCTGGAGACACAATACCAGCCAACGGGCGATCAGCCAACGGCGATTGCTCAATTGGTAAATGGGCTGGAGAAGGGCAAGCGCGAGCAGACGTTGTTAGGCGTGACTGGCAGTGGTAAAACCTTTACGATGGCGAATATTATTGCTGATCGTCAAGTGCCAACACTTGTACTGGCACATAACAAGACGCTTGCAGCTCAATTGTATTCTGAATTTAAAACATTTTTTCCAGACAACGAAGTGCATTATTTTGTTAGTTACTTTGACTACTACCAGCCAGAAGCCTACATAAGCTCAAGCGACACCTATATCGAAAAAGACAGCAAGATCAATGACGAGATTGATCGGCTGCGGCACGCCGCTACGACGGCACTCTTGACGCGTCGCGACACAATTATTGTGGCGAGTGTTAGCTGCATTTACGGTATTGGTAGTCCCGATGACTATGCGGATATGTCTATTAAACTAAAGACTGGTGAGCGTCGGCAACAAGACAAATTTGTGCGGCTGCTGACTGATATTCAGTACCAGCGCAACGACATCGATTTTCATCGTGGTACATTCCGGGTCAAGGGCGATGTGGTCGATGTGTTTCCGGCGGGTAGCGATGTTGCGTACCGCATCGAGTTCTTTGGCGATGAGCTAGAGCGTATGACACGGATTGATCCGCTGACCGGTGAAATATTGGGTGAGCCGCACGAGTTACAAATCTTTCCAAGTAGTCACTATGTAACACCGAAGCAAAAGCTGGCGCACGCGATCGAAGGCATACAAAATGAGTTTGACGAGCGTATGAAATGGTTTACGGATCACGACAAACATCTTGAAGCGCAGCGCCTGGCTCAGCGAACCAAATACGATATTGAAATGCTGGAGCAGACAGGGTTTGTAAAGGGTATCGAGAACTACAGTCGTTACCTGACTAACCGTGAACCAGGTGAGCAACCAGCCACGCTGATTGATTATTTCCCTGATGATTGGTTGCTGTTGGTCGATGAAAGCCATCAGTCATTACCACAAGTGCGCGGTATGTTTAATGGTGACCGCGCCCGCAAGGAAGTGTTGGTTGAGTACGGTTTTCGTTTACCTTCAGCCCTCGATAACCGACCGCTGCGATTTGATGAATTCGAAAAACATATCAACCAGGCTATTTACGTTTCGGCAACGCCAGGTGAGTACGAGCTGGCCCACAGCCCCGAACCGGCGCAACAGATTATCCGACCGACCGGACTACTTGATCCACAAATTATCATACGGCCGACAAAGGGTCAGATTGACGATTTGATTGCGGAAATACGAGACCGAATTGCCAAAAAGCAGCGCGTGCTCGTCACAACGCTGACCAAACGTATGGCCGAGGATCTCAGCACGTATTTGCAGGATCTCGATATCAAAACGGCCTATATCCATAGTGACATTGATACGCTCGAACGTGGCGATATACTGCGCGACCTGCGTATGGGTGTGTATGATGTGCTGGTCGGTATCAACCTGCTGCGTGAGGGATTGGATCTGCCCGAAGTGAGTATGGTGGCGATCATGGATGCCGACAAAGAGGGCTTTTTACGTAGTGAGAGTGCGCTCATCCAGACAATCGGTCGTGCAGCACGGCATGAAAACGGTACCGTGTATCTATATGCCGATACGATCACGCGATCGATGCAGGCTGCTATTGACGAGACGAATCGTCGTCGTGGCATACAGGAAGCCTATAACAAAGAGCACGGTATTACTCCGCGCAGTGTTGACAAAGAAATTGGTGAAGGCCTGCGAGCGATCATCCCGAAAAAGGCGGATGACAAGCCAAAGCTAGACCTGAAAAAGATTCCAAAAGACGAATACGACAGCCTGATCAAAGATCTCACCGGTCAGATGGATCTGGCTAGCGCCAACCTGGAATTTGAAAAAGCAGCAGAACTGCGTGATTTGATTACCGAAATTAAATCAAAAATGTAATCTACAATCCTTATTCCTCTTATGCTACACTGGTAGCAGTTATGGAAGATTCGTCGACGAACCCGTATATTCCACAAGAGTCGGAACAGATACGGCAGAAAGTGTATGAGAGACAGTCACCCCTCGGTAGGATAGTGAAATGGTCACTCATCGCAACTGTTGTAGTGGCGGTACTGGTAGGAGGAGGGCTCTTTTTTGTGGCTCCGCGAGGGGCAGCGGTTGATCAACAGGCTCGTACGAAGCTAGCTGATATTCTGCAACCACCAGACCAGACCCTAAAACGTGTCAATGTGTCATCGGATCTAGGATTTAATTTGAATTACGACAATCGTGTTTATAGCAGTTATGCTGAGGTGGGAGACAGCACGGCGGGAAGCGATAGCAGTGCGGCAATCATGAGCGGTCAGACGTATGAGAACAATGATCTCCGTGTGAAACGTGCCTATAACTATATTCGTATCAGGCCTGTTGAAAGTGTCGATGCTGCTCGTACGCTATCGCCACTTCCACCAGAACTTGAACTGTTTGCCACTGTGTCAAACGATGAACTCGTGAAAGCGTTGGCAGTGCCAGAAAACAAAGGTATGTCAAAACTGAGTTTGTTTGTAAAAATCGACGGCGATAAACGGGCCGCAAAAAAGGTGGCTGACGATAATACTATCGTCACAATAGAAGCGAGCAAACCCGTATCGACAAAGATAGGCGACACAGACTATCAAAAAGTCCGCTACACGACGACGAACGACAACTATCGAGTGTCAAATGTTAAATATGACGAATGTTACTATACGATTCAGTACGATCAGCCATATTCTGTATGTATCAGTGATGTACGGCCAACTAATGTAAGCGCTGCAAGTCTGGTCGAACAGGTATTTGACTCGATTACATATGAACAGCCAGAATCTACCGGCACCGATTCGGCAACAAGTAACAAAACGTCACTGGCTATCCCCTCAATACGTCTAGCCCAGGCATCGACGATAAGTGAATCTAAGGACACGGACAGCACAAGCAATGAATCAACTGGTGATGCTGAGGAGTCACCGCTGTTGACCATTACACCTCCATATTATGGCGATGCCGATAGCTTATCGGCAATTGCAACCAACCAGCCAAGCGTTGTGCGTATTGGCACACTGTACTGTTCGGATCTGGCGCTAAAACTACAAAGCGGCGATACAGTGACGACACTCACAGACGCGTGTGTTGGTAATCTTGCGACGGGTGTATTCGTATCAAAGGATGGGTACGTTGCGACAACTGGCCATGCAATTAGAACGCAAAAAAAAGCAGCAATCAACGGGTATATTAATTTTGCGCCAAATCAGGATCAGATGCTGGATCGATTGCAGCGGGTTCTGGACTATCTGCTAAAAGCAAAAATCATTCTACAATCGGACGCGGACTATCTAAAGACGGGCGCGTCAATTGGTGATCAAGAAGCGCTTGCAAAGGTACAAAATATCGCATCAGTTATCCCGGATAATTTCATTACAGCAGTAAAAGAAGGATATACCTACGCGATCCAACCAACAGACAAGCCAATCGTCGTTAACCGTACTGACAGTAATAAGCCATCGTTTGCATATTCGGACAGTGTCGTAGCTGCAAAGTATGTCACATCTGACTATGATGCCGACAAATCAGTGCAGGAGGTATTTGACAGTGCGACGCCAAAAGCAGATGCGGGGCTGTTAAAAGTGAGTGGTGAATTTCCTGATGTGCATATTGCTGCCAGTGAAAATGTCAAAGCCAACGATACGTTGAACACGATTGGTTATCCTGCATATACCGACAGCTCACTAACGATTGACAAGATTCGCAATACGCCAATTGCAACGGTTAGCAAAGTAGAGCAAGCGTATCAAAAGGAAGGAGTACGATTAATCCAAACGAATACGCCCGTCCTCCCGGGCAATGATGGCGCACCAGTGTTTGATAATGAGGGACAACTTATCGGTTTTGCCGTATATGGTTTGTCATATTGTCCTGATCAACTGTGCTTTGCAAACGGAACCGTCCGGTCGTCGTCTGAATTATTAAAACTGCTTGATAAAGAAAACATCAAATTATCAACGGGTAGCACGGCAGCGAACGATTGGGGCGGCGCAGTCAAGGAATATATACGGGCAAATTATGCGGCAAGTGCGAATGCGTTTAGTCAGGCGGCGAGCGACTATCCCTATAATCGATGGGCACAGCCACTGCAGCAGTTGGCAAATGCTGCCAAAGGATCTGAAAAGGATACGTCTCTCATGAATCAACTACAGCTTGCAATGGTCGTTATTCTTGTTGTTTTGATCGTTTTGACAGTTCTTCTTGCCGGTATCTTTGTTGTTCATCGCCGTCGTATTAGCCAGCTGAGAGTCGGACATTATGGCGAATCTGCTGCGGCCGCTATCGATCCAACAGTACAACTTACTACTGTCTCGCAAACCCCCGCACAGCTGCCAAATATACAGCAGCAGCCCGTAGTGAATGTGCCGGTTCAGGCGGTGGAACAGCAATCCGGCCCCGTGCAGCAAACACCAATTGATGATCAATCTCATCAGCCACTTGCACAATCATCGACAACGACTTATGGTAATGACGCCACTCCGCAGTCACCGGCTCAGCCGACACCGCAACCTCCGCGGTCAACCGAAGATCCATTCTATAAATAGGTGATAAAATTTTGTAGAGGAATGGGATACAATAGATATTATGAGCATGATTGAAGTACGGGACCTCAAAAAACGATACGGTGATAAACAGGCGGTAGACGGAGTTAGCTTTTCTGTCAAAAAGGGTGAAATATTTGGCATATTAGGACCAAACGGTGCGGGCAAGACAACGACGCTTGAGATGATGGAGACATTACGTCCGATAGATAGCGGCACAGTCAAGATTGATAGTATTGATGTCGCCAAGCATCCGCAGAAAATTAAGTATCTGATTGGGGTGCAACCGCAATCACCGGCATTTCAGGACAAAACCAAGCTGACGGAAGTAGTTGAAATGTTTGCGGCAGCCTATGGTGAAAAGGCGGACGTGATGCAGTTTTTGCGCGATGTTGATCTGGAGGAAAAAGCCAAAAATTTCGTCGAAGACCTGTCAGGCGGACAAAAGCAACGACTCAGCATCACGACGGCATTGGTGCACGGGCCAAAAGTATTTTTCCTTGACGAACCAACAACCGGACTCGATCCGCAGGCGCGCCGTCATCTGTGGGATCTTATTAAAAAAGTTCGTGACAAAGGCATTAGCGTGATTATGACGACACACTACATGGACGAAGCTGAAATGTTATGCGATAGGATCGCTGTGATGGATAATGGTAAAATTGTCGCGATCGACACGCCAAAGAATCTGATCAAAGCGCTTTTGAAACGTGGGTTTAAGAAAAAGCAGCATGTCGAACAAGCCAACCTGGAAGACGCGTTTATTGACCTCACTGGAAAGGGGCTTCGCGATGCTTAGTAAGTTGCCAAAATCACTGTTCACGGTTGCGGTGTTTGTCAAAATCAACACCCGGCGGTTTTTCCGCGACAAATTAGCGCTGTTTTTCAGTATCGGATTTCCATTGATCTTTCTGTTTGTGTTCGGCAGTCTCAACTCTGGTAGCGGAGACGTGTCATTTCGGATTGCGCTAATTAATGAGTCAGACAGTTCTTTTGCAAAGCAGTTTGTGGAACAGGCAAAAAACAGTGGCATATTCAAAATCGATGACAAGGCGACGACACTCGATGATGCAAAAGAATTGATGGCCAAGTCGCAACTTGATGCAACAATTCTGTTGCCAGATACGTTCGGGGAGGTTGCACCGGACAAGCAGATGCCAAGTGGTGAAGCACAGGTGATTTATACCCAAAATAATGCGCAGTCGGGTACGGCACTCGCGTCGGTATTGACTACACAGTTTAAAGCGATCAACGACAAATTAATTCCGAGCAAGACGCCATTTACGGTAAAAAGCGAACAGCTCAGTCAAAAGAGCCTGTCATCGTTTGACTATACTTTTGCTGGACTACTAGGGTTTGCGATTATCGGTATGGGGATTTTTGGACCGATCAATGTGTTCCCTGAACTGAAGAAGATGGGGATATTGCGCCGTCTAAGCACGACACCGCTCAAAGTATGGCAGTATTTCCTCTCAACGATGATTGGTCAAGCGATTATCGGGCTTGTTGCGCTTTCGGTCATGTTTATTGTTGCAATCTTGGTATTTCATCTCAAAATAGTCGGAAACTGGTTTGAGCTGGCACTTTTCTTGGTGTTTGGCATCATCACCATCCTCGGCATTGGCCTGGCACTTGGTGGTTGGGCAAAGAATGAGCGTCAGGCAGCGCCACTTTCAAATATTATCGTATTTCCGATGATGTTTCTTTCAGGCACGTTTTTCCCGCGTTATCTCATGCCTGATTGGCTACAGAATCTTTCAGGATTACTCCCACTTACGCCTGTCATCGACGGTATTCGCCTAATTGCAACTGAGGGCAAGCATCTGTGGGAGATTACGCCGCAGCTGGGACTTATGGCTGTCTGGCTGATCGTTATCTACGTGATCGCATTCCGTGTATTCCGTTGGGAATAGCAAAGCGATGAGGTATAATTAATCATATGACCACCGCAATTTCTCGCGACGATGTTATTCATCTGGCTCAATTATCAAGCTTGCAGTTAGATGATGATGAGATAGCGTCACTTCAAACTGATCTGGCGAATATTCTAGGCTATGTCGAACAACTATCGGAACTTGATACAACCGGTGTTGAACCAACGTATCAAGTGACTGATCGCGAAAATGTATTCCGTGATGATACTGTTGGACGGTCAGAGGTAAGTCGTGACACATTGTTGGCGCTTGCACCGGATCAAAAAGATAATCAGATAAAAGTACCAAAGGTTTTATAACACAATGGCAAAAATTGCGGATTATATCGGCAAGTCTGCCGTTCAGAATATACAAGCAGCGATTCAGGCTGCCAAGCAAATTGATGACTATCACGCGCTGTTGTCACTAACAGAGGAGCGTGCTCTTGCACAAGCGCAAAAAGTGGATAGTGGTGAGATAACTGGCCGTTTGGCCGGTGTGCCATTTGTTGCCAAAGACAATGTCCTGTCATTTGGGGCGCCGACGACTGCCGCCAGTAGATTCCTTGAGTACTTTGACGCGCCGATACAGGCAACTGTCATCAAAAAACTTGAACAAGAGGGAGCGATCTGTATTGGCAAATCTAATTTGGACGCGTTTGCCCATGGCGGTAGTACAGAAAATTCCGCCTATGGACCGACACTAAATTCCGCCGACAAGACTCGCGTTGCCGGCGGATCATCCGGCGGATCGGCGGTAGTGACAGCACTTGACGTCGTACCATTCGCGATCGGTACGGATACGGGCGGATCGATCCGACAGCCCGCGAGCTTTAACGGTGTGATTGGTGTGAAGCCGACCTATGGTACGGTCAGCCGTTATGGCGTCGTGGCGATGGCAAGCAGTACTGATACGGTCGGATGCTTTGCAACGAATGTGGCAGATGCCGAACTCGTGATGGATATCATTGCCGGACTTGATGACAAAGACATGACAACGCTGCCAGACTTTTTCGAGCCAGGTGATATCTCGCCGGGTCAAAAAATCGGCATTATCAAAGAATCAATGACCGAAAATGTCGATAGCGATGTTCGCCAAAAAGTAAACGAATATGCGGATAGGCTAAAAGCCGCGGGCCATAGTATCGAGGAGGTATCGCTGCCGATGCTGAAATATGCTCTGGCAATCTATTACATCATCGTCCCGGCCGAAATTAGCAGCAATCTGGCCCGTTATGATGGCGTACGCTATGGCAAGCGAGCAGATACGGATGAACTTGGAACGCTCTATGGCAAATCAAGGGACGAGGGTTTTGTAACAGAAAATAAACGACGAATCATGATTGGATCATATGTACTATCGAGTGGCTTTTTTGATGCGTACTATCTGCAGGCGCAAAAGGCGCGCACATTACTGATCAACGAATTTAACGATCTTTTTGAAAAATTTGACGTACTTATTAGTCCGGTTAGTCCAACGCCAGCCTTTAAGTTAGGCGAGAATGCCGCCGATCCAGTCAAAATGTATCTGGAAGATATTATGTCGGTACCCCCTAGTTTGGCTGGACTGCCGGCAGTAAGCATCCCTGCGGGCAAAACAAGCGCGGGACTGCCAATCGGCGTTCAACTTATCGGGCAGCGACGTCGTGACGCGCAGCTACTGGCGCTTGCCAAAAGTATAGAGGGCAATCGGTAATGGAAAGCGGTTTGATATTTCTTTTTGCCGCAGTTATTATTATCGGCGTGCTGCTGTTTGCATTGATTACGCTGAGCAAACGTGGCGGTACTCTGGATGTTGAAAAGTATCGTGTCAGATGGTTGGCGGTTGAACAGTCGCTTGTTCGCGATAATGAGTCAAGCTACCATATGGCCGTGTTGAATGGTGACAAGCTGGTCGATAGTGCACTTCGAGACAGAGGATTTAGTGGTCAGACAATGGGAGAACGGCTAAAGACAGCAAACGATACATGGTCTCGTCGTAATGACATATGGCAAGCACACAAGCTTCGTAATAAAATAGCTCATGAACCGGATGTGCGAGTGACGTATGATCAGGCGCGTGTCGCACTACGCAGTTTTAAACAGGCGCTAAAAGACCTAGGGGCAATATAGATGGTTGATACCACAAAATATAAAATGACAATTGGTATTGAATGTCACGTTCAATTGGCGACGGCTACCAAGTTATTTAGTCCTGCCGACAATGATGCTCGTGACAAAGAACCAAACAGTGTCGTGCATCCGATCGATTACGGATTGCCTGGAATGCTACCCGTGTTGAATAAAAATGCCGTTCAATTGGCGGTGAAAGCAGGCAAAGCGCTGAATGCCAGCATCGCACACGTTAGCCGTTTTGATCGCAAGCATTACTTTTACCCTGATCTTCCTAACGGCTATCAGATTACGCAAATGTATAATCCCACAATTCTTAGTGGATGGATTAGCGCTCCAATGGAGGATGGCTCAAGCGTAAAAGTACGCATTCATCATGCGCATATCGAGATGGATGCGGGCAAACTGACTCATTACGGTGATTATAGTCTAGTCGATTTGAACCGAGCGGGAACACCACTCATTGAAATCGTATCTGAACCAGACATGCATTCTCCGCAGGAAGCAAAAGCCTACGCGGCAGAACTACACAAATTAATGACCTACGCCGGTGTGACACACGGTGATTTATATCATGGCAATATGAGATTTGATGTTAATATTTCTGTTGCCCTGAAAGACGCGACAGAGTTAGGCAAGCGTGCCGAAGTAAAAAATCTTAATTCATTTCGTAGCGTTGAGCGAGCGGCGGAGTATGAGTTCCATCGTCAGGTTGAATTACTGGAAAAAGGCGAACGAGTCGTGCAGGAAACGCGTGGCTGGGACGACGCCAAAGGCCGCACCAGTTCGCAGCGCAGCAAAGAAGACGCCCAGGACTATCGCTATATGCCGGACGCGGACATACCGCCCATTGTGTTGAGCGATGGAGAGATAGCTGATATTCAAGCTGACGTACCGTATTTGCCGCCGTATTATCGTGATAAGTGGCAGACCATGCAGCTGGACAAATCGGTTGTTGATTCATTGCTGGCTCGCCAGAGTTATGCTGTGTTGATCAGTGAGATTCAGGATGCGGCAGGTAATGACAAGGCGAAACGGGTTGCTCATTGGTTTTCGAGTGCGGTAAGCACGGATGAAGAAGCGGCTTATGTCGCCAGTGTTTTTGTGCCAGAAGCGTTTGTTGAGCTGGCTGATATGGTTGATGCGAACGAACTGTCCAGTACCGCTGCAAAGGAAGTGTTTAATGAGTTACTTGTCAGTGACAAAGCTCCGCGCGCCATTGCTGAAGAGAAAAACCTTTTGCAAGTCAGTGATGAGGGTGCAATTGCGGCAATCGTTGATGATGTACTCTCGGATCCGGCAAATGCCAAAGCGATCGCTGATATTCAAGCTGGCAATGATAAAGTCATTGGATTCCTGGTCGGGCAAATTATGAAAAAATCACAGGGCAAAGCTAACCCGGCAATGGCTCAGAAACTTATAAGGGAGAAACTATAACCATGCAACAACCTACTAAAGCAATTATCGCTGCCGCTGGATTTGGCACTCGTTTCCTACCACAGACAAAAGCAATGCCAAAAGAAATGCTACCGCTGATCGATAAACCAATCATTCAATATGTCGTTGAAGAGCTTGTCGATGCAGG
>CAZCYG010000008.1:0-13567 GCA_964502795.1 uncultured Candidatus Saccharibacteria bacterium
AATTCAGAATAATCTGGTTGATTTTCTGGATTGTTTCTTCATGCGAAGGCAGATCGTTCTGGTCATAATAATGATCTGTATCTAGATAATTTGCCTTGACATCCAATATATGCAGCTCGTCCGCAATAATATGCACCTTATCGACTAGTTCGACACTTGCAACAGGTGCGGCTATCACTAACCTTTTGATTCGAACAGGTTTCAAGAAATCCATCGCAACATCAAGCGTTGTAATATCATTCAAGCCATCACTCGCCAGAATAATAATATGATCTTGCAGCAGTGCGTGATCTATCAGCCCGCCATCCCCTATCAATTTGTTGATACGATGAAATGCTTGACGTTTCTGTTCTTCCAGATAGCCATGAAATTCGCTCATGTACCCATTAATCTCACTGTCCGCCAGTTCACTATTCAAGGTGAATTGACCAGTTTGCGACACCGCACCAAATCGTTGGCTCTCACCCGGTACATCAACGGTCTCTGATACCAAAAGTGTCAAAATACAATGCAGTCTCTCAGCAATCGGCTCGCCAACGGCCACGCCACCATCACCAAGGGCGACAACAGCCACGTCTTCATATCGGTACTTATCGAATAAGTCCCTGGCCAGTTGCTCGCCTGCTTCAGCCCGACTGTGGAAATACATTGTCATACTACGAACCAGTATAATAGATAGCATGCGCTATTACGAGGTGGCACCAACTCAAATTATCAGGCAAGAAAGTCCTGTTTTTACCTATAGTCATACTGATGTGCTATCAAAGGGACAGATTGTCACCGTAGAAGTTGGTCGCAAAATACTCACAGGAATTATTATTCGAGAAGTGCCGGTGCCAAGTTACCCGACAAAGCCCATCGTGTCACTCATTGAAACTGTCGCGCTACCGGCCCAATTAGTCGAATTGTCACTGTGGCTCAGCGATTACTACGGCACACATCTCGCCACTGTCCTCCAGACCGTATTACCCCGTGGTATTCAAAAGAAACGTCGTGCGCATCACAGTAAACCAGCGGTGTCTGTTCGAGATCGAACAAAAATTGTACTCAATAATAATCAGCTGCAAGCCGTTGCTGCCATAAATAATTCGTCAACAGGAACAGTACTATTACACGGTATTACCGGCTCTGGCAAAACCGCCGTCTATCTTGAACTGGCACAGCAAACCATCGCCCTCGGAAAATCCGTGATCGTACTCGTACCAGAGATTGCCCTCACCCCGCAAATCGTTGATGAATTCTCTACACGTTTTGACGATGTTATTTTGACACACTCTCAGCAAACAGAAGCCGAGCGGCACCTTGCATGGCAAGAAGCTCTGTCGTCAAATAGACCACGAGTCGTTATCGGACCTCGCTCTGCGTTGTTTATGCCGCTACATGATATGGGTCTCATCATTATTGACGAAGCCCACGAGCCAAGTTTTAAGCAAGAACAGTCACCCCGCTATTCCGCCCTACGGGCCGCCAGTATGCTGACACACTACTACGGTGCAAAACTTATCCTCGGCAGCGCAACGCCACTCGTCAGCGACTACTATCTTGCTACCAAAACCAATCGCCCTATTATCGAAATGAACACAACCGCGCGTCCCTCAAAACCGCCGACCGTTCAGGTCGTCGACATGACCAAGCGCCATAATTTTATGCGTCATCGATTCTTGTCCGACACTCTCCTGCGCGCAGTCGAAACAACGCTTGCGGCCGAAAAACAGGTACTCATCTTTCATAATCGTCGCGGTAGCGCCAGTACAACGCTATGCGAAAGTTGCGGCTGGTCAGCCAATTGTCCGCGCTGTTTTGTGCCGCTGACACTCCATGCGGATCATCATGAACTGCGCTGTCATATTTGTGGTATACACGAAAAAGTTCCTACGTCTTGTCCTGTCTGCCATTATGCAAATATCATTCACAAAGGTATTGGTACAAAACTTATCGAATCCGAAATCGCAAAGTTATTTCCCCGGGCTACGATTGCGCGCTTTGATGGCGATAGCGACAATGGCCAAACAATCGACAAAAAATACAAAGAACTCTACGACGGTACACTATCCATCATCATCGGCACACAAGTCGTTGCCAAAGGCTTGGACCTCCCCCATCTTCGCACTGTCGGCATCGTGCAGGCTGACGCCGGTCTCAGTCTACCCGATTACAGCTCACCTGAACGTACGTTCCAATTACTTGCACAAGTCGTTGGTCGCGTGGGTCGTAGCGATCATGCAACCTCGGTCATCGTACAGAGTTATCAGCCAAACCATCCGTCCGTCGTCGATGGCCTGACTCAAAATTATGCTGATTTTTATCGCAAAACTATTGCCGAACGTGAACGCGCGCACTTCCCACCGTTTGTTTTCTTGCTCAAATTGACATGTGTCTACAAAACAGAATCGGCAGCAATCACAAATGCTCAAAAACTCGCCAAACTACTCCGCCAGAAAGTAAAGGGTGTCGAAATCCTTGGCCCGACTCCCGCATTTTACGAACGTCAGCGCGATACGTACCGCTGGCAGCTTGTCCTCAAAGCAAATAGGCGCAGCTATCTGATTGATGCGCTACAATACGTCCCGTCGTCGCATTGGCAGTTTGAGCTTGATCCAACTTCGCTACTTTAACTATAGGTTGGGTCTGCCCTAGCTGCTTACATCTGTTATACTGTTAAATAATTACTATGAAAAAAGAAGATATAATCACATTACCAAACCCCCATTTACGACAAAAATCACGTAAAGTATCTATCGCAAACGACGATATTCAGACACTTGTAGCAGATATGACGGATGCGGCGCTTGACTGGGAAGATTCTCGACCACACGAAATCAGTGCGGCGCTCGCCGCCGTCCAGATTGACCGTCTGGAACGAGCCGTCATTGTACGCAGCGACTTTGATGATAAACATAATCGCGACTTTACCGTCCTGATCAACCCGGAGATCGTTAAATACGAGGGCGAAATCAAAGAAGACTACGAAGGCTGCCTGAGCGTTAAAGATATTTATGGTAGAGTTCCTCGCCATACCAAAATCCGTGTTCGCGCACTCGATGCAAACGGTCATCAAATCCGCTTCAAGGCAGAAGGCTTCCTGGCACGTGTTATTCAACATGAAATAGACCATACCAATGGCATTGTGTTCATCGACCACATCCGCGACACCAAAGACGCATTCTATACGCTTGACGATAAAGGAGAGCTGCAGCCGCTTGATTACGATCAGCACATCGCTGATAGCGATTTATTTGATGACTAAGATTATATTTTTTGGCAACGAACGCCTAGTAAGCGGACTCGAAAAGACTAACGCACCGATACTAAAAGGACTTATCAACAGAGGATATGATGTTGTCGCAGTTGTCTCACACCACTCGTCCAGTAGTTCGCGCAACCAGCGACAGCTCGAAGTCGCCGAGATCGCAAAAGACCATCACATCCCCCTCTTGCTGCCTAATCGTCCATCCGAAATCATTGACGAGCTAAAAGCACTTGGTGCTGATATCGCTGTGCTCGCTGCATATGGTCGCATTGTCAGCCAGCAGGTAATCGACATCTTTCCCCGCGGTATCATCAATATCCACCCCTCGCTTTTGCCACAGTACCGCGGGCCCACACCCATCGAATCAGTACTGTCACATGGTGACAGCGAAACAGGCGTATCAATCATGCAACTCAGCGCCGGAATGGATGAAGGGCCTGTCTATGCTCAGGCGACTCTGGCGGTAGATGATAACGAAAAGAAGTTTGATTTATATGCACGGATTGTCAGTCTCAGTACAGAGCTGTTTTTTGATGTATTTCCCCGGATTATAGACGGATCGCTCTCACCTACGCCACAAGATGACTCTGGCGCTACCTATAGCAAACTGATCCAAAAATCAGACGGTATTATTGATTGGCACAAGCCCGCTGTACAAATAGAACGCGAAATTTGCGCCTACGCAGGCTGGCCACAAAGTAGTACGACACTTGGTGGTATGGATGTTGTTATTACAGATGCGCAAGTTGCACAAATAGATACAGCGCAGCCGGGCAAAATTATGGCAGAAAAGAAGCGCTTATTCATTGGTACTAGTGCCGATTGGCTCGAAATCATCTCGCTCAAACCTACCGGCAAAAAAGAAATGCCTATAGCGGCATTTCTTGCTGGATATCGGTCAAAGCTTGACTAAGCAGCTGGCGGCGGAACTTGCTGTTGACCGCCTGCGCCACCTAGTATTGCATCGCGATTCGACATGATCTCACCCTTGAGCTCCTCAAGAACTTGCTTTACGACATCACGATAGTCAGGACGATTCACCTCTAACCATTTGGTAGCTACGTATTCAGCCTTCAGCGTTGGGTCAGCTGGATCTAGTTTGAGCGCTTGCTGCATACGCTGAAATATCTGGTCATTTGTGTAATCCTGCACATGGGCGGCCAACCAACCATCAATCGTCGCCTGATCGCGATCAATAATCTTTTCAAATTCTTCTAGCTGAGCATCGCTCAAGCCATCTGACAGTTTGGTACCAACGCGTAGTTCCAATTCCTCATAAATATGCTGCAAAAATGCTTGCTTCTGGTCAGCTGGCAAACTATCCAGTCCAATATCTGCTAAAAATTTGTCGTCTAATTGAAACATCTAAAATTTCCGTTTAATTGATTCTCTTCAATTATAACAAACTATCCCTAAACAATAGCGAAAAGATTTACTTTTCTATTTTAACAACACTTTCCCGTAGCTCGCCTGGCTTACCAGCTTGAATAGCGATACGGTTAATACCGCCAGGTATCCAGAGATCATGCTGTGGTCGAAACTTAGGGAAATCTTCTGGTTGCATGCCAGTGGTGGCTAAAGTACTCTCTATAAGATCCTCTGCAAACTGCCGAGGATAAAGAGGATCATCCTCGGCACGTTTCATTAGCTCATTTGCATACACATCAGGGACAACTATCGCTCCTCTAAATAGATTACCGGGTCGACGGTCGGACCTACTCTCAAGCATCGTTCCATACACTAAAGATGTATACCCGATAACACGCGCAGGCTCATCTGTATACTGACCGAAGGCACGCATGCTCGTACGGCGCTCTTCACCATCTCGACCTGTATAACCTAGACGGAAGTTAATGAACCTTTCACCAATTTTACGATCCAGATACTGGCTACGGACTTCTTTACTAGATAGCGGTTCTACGCTATCAGTCCCAAAACGCATCATAGTTAAGGCTGTCCGACCAGTAATCTCACCACGTCCACGAACAGGGTTATGAAACCTGTCCATAACAGCGTTTCTAATTTCTGAGTTCCCCCTTGGGCGTGCATACAACTCAACCGCACGAGGGAAAAGATTCAATCTCGTCTTTTTCATAATATCATTTTACTATAAAAATGATATTATGTCAATATTATTTTATAAAAATATTAGTCTACTCCCTCGGAGACATCTGGATTGGCAGTCTAAATATTTTTAAAGCTTTGTCGCCCATAGGGATTCTAGGGTTGCCGCAGTAAGCTCACTACCGAAGATATCAAGAGCCTTGGCTCGCATATTCTCATCAAGAACCCGTAAGCCCCAAGCCGTTTCCCATGGACGTTCTTTTACGGTAGCTAATGCAGTTTCTTTTGTAATGTCTATCTCCCCGAAATCTATTAAGGTAATCTCGCCCTTGTTATTGACTCCTGTGTTGACTTGAAAGTTCATTGTTCTATCAGAACAACCATATGTCCAGCAGTGCCTAATAATTGATACGTATCCTCTGATATAGTTAATTTGATCCTGAGAAGACAGTGCCGAGAAGCCATCCTGGCCCAACACAGTAACTTTATCCTGTTCAATCGCACCCGCTTCATCTATCTCATCGTTAAATTTCGGATTGCCAAATAACGGAGCTACCTCGGGATGTGTAGATAAGAGCTTTCTTATATAATTTACGCTTTCTTCCCTGTATCGTAATATATCAGCAACCTCCTCAGCATCCCCACCCTGTCTCAGATGTTCATTGGCAGCACTTTTAGGTGTCTGAGCTACCTTGAATACCTTGGAACCAGGCAATTCATACACAACATATTGCACACCTGCACCGATTCTGCCAATTCTATCATCCAGCCCGGTCATGCGCATTCGCAAAAAAGCGGCCTGTCCATCAAGCCATTGCGCTTCTGTGTCGGCAGTGGAATCAAGATAATCCCACGCATCCTGAATTGGCGATGTAGACTTTATTTTTTGTTCATAGAAAGTTCTCGGATCAGCACTAAATCCAATTTGGCTCTCGGGATCTTTCATATGGAAGCCCTACTCTAACCCTTGAGCTGAATCTACGGCATGCTCCTCAAGAGACTCACTAGATATAGATACCGCTCTGTCCAATTCATAAAGCAGATCAAGCATAGCATTCATCTTATCGTCATCATTCGGTATCTGCGAGACAATCTCATACACAGCGTGATAGACTTCAGTCGTAGCCTTTCCAGCTCTCGCCATTTCCATCAATAGTTGAAGTCGGGTTTCAGCATCGCCAGAACTACCCAAAGCTAGTTTTTGCATCTGGTCTACAACTTTCGCTCTTAATTCTAACAACTCGTTATTTTGGTCTGACATAGTGATTCTCCTTAATACTTAGTGCATCTTACTTGGACTTATGAGGGGTGCTATTCTTCCACTCAAGCCATCATACTGACCTTTGTATAGTCTCTTTCCATAACTTTGTTTCTCAAATCTCTCTTTTAGATACTTTTTACCGGCCTTAGTCAGCTGGAATCGCACGTTATTACTTCCCAGTTCACCCGATAATGTATATGCCCCAGGTACCTGACTGAAGAATACCGACAAAACGCGACGTGCGTCGTCGTTGCTATTCCAGCGCAACTCACTTGTTATAGTGTTTTCAATTGCCTTAAACTGCGTACCATAATCTTTTTTAATCTCACTCTCCCCATCTGGTGTAACAGTCATGCCATCAGCACGGTCCCTATAAACTCCATTACCCGAAGTAAAGTCTGAACCCCAAGCCTCGGTGTACGATCGACCTTGAATATAATATGGCACTAATCTGGATGGGTTTGTATCTACAACTGCACCAGTCACATGTGCCGCTACAGCCCTATAATCAACCTTTTCGCCATTTGGTAACATAGTACTTTGGGATAAACTCCCATGAGGAAATACACCTATACCCCAACGTGCTAGTCTAATCCTTCGCCCGATAGCTCCATCATCGGAGCCGGCACCTGTACGAGTCAATCCACCCAGACCCCCGATAGCCGCATACGTTGACGCCTTTATAGCAAAGTTTGCCCCACCTGTCGCTGGCATACCTCTACTCGATAGCATTATTGAGAGCGAAGCCGCAAAATTCGACGCAAGGGCAAATCCAGGATATTTCTCAGCCCATTTTGAACCAAATCGCGTTACGCCTTTGAACACATCAATACTTTTGTTCTTTGGATCATTAAGTGCTTTTTGATAATTCTCAAGATAGTTTCTTGAGACCCCTTCAGGATCTGCATCATTTCGAAGAATTAGTACCTCATGGTTCTGGTCCATTCCGGACTTCATCCTTCTTTGAAGTGCTAGTAATGCCGTATCTACAAGGTCAGAGACTGCGTAACCTATAACTCCACCCGTCTCCCTTGCTTTCTGCGCATTATATTCATTCTCCACGGTAGCAATCTTCAAGTCTGGAAAATCATTACGCGCCCGCTGAATTTCTTGTCGGCATTTTTCTATCGCATCGCGCTTATCAGCATCGGTCATTGCTTCATCCAACCAATTCAGATTGAGTAGTACAAGTGATTTTTTGAGAGATTCTGACGACTGCTTAGCATATAATGAGAGTGTCTCATAGATAGTGTCAGCCTCTTGCGCTGCAGCTACTGGAATTGTGACGAGCACCTCCAGGTCTATAGGCATTTCACTCAACTCTTTTGAGTTATCGATAGCATCCTCAAACTTCTTTACTTGCTCTGATCCATGACGTTTTGTCAGTTCACTCTTATACCAATCAAGTTCCTCTTCGGGCCGGAGAATAGCATCAGGATTCGATATAAGTCTCGGGGACCTTTCTCTTACCATATCGCTAACCTCTCTCTCTGATATACCTTCATTACCGTAGCCATTTTCACTTCCATACGGCGATCCATAAGGGGGGACGATAGGTCTTTCCGCCACCGTCAATCCTCTCCTACCCGGCACGCCAACTGCGCCAACCGCTAGTCCGGAATCATGATCTGGACCCTTAAGTTCGGTTGTCACATGTGCAGGCGATGTCTCGACAGTATCTGTTACCGTAGGAACTTCACCGTCGCCATTAGGAATAGCTGCAGCGGAATAGAATTTGTCACCATCCAGTTTGCCCAGTGATGCATAGCTACCTTCACCACCGTTGAATACCCATGTGCCATCGGCTTTTTCCTGGAAAAACGGCTTCCACTGATCTGGTATCTGATCGCCCTGTTTGATATCCAAGACATGATGCGCAAAGGTGCCATCTGGCTGCATGAATGCCATATCAACCGCAACATGGCTTGGATCCGTCATGTTAATCTCCGATCCACCATGGGAAGATCCATGTTCAGTCATAACCTGACCAAGCGTTATACTTCCGTCAGGATTAGATGTTAGGCGCATACCTTGTTCATTCAGATCGAACTGCGCTGTGTCGTTGTCCATCCACTGTACATTCAATTTTTGGAACTCTGTCGGATGTTTGTTGATGTAGTCACCGATACTTACCTGCTGAGTGGTCGTCTCGGCAGCATGGTGACCGACTGCCATGTCGAATCCACCATCGTGCAGCTTGGTCAATGAATCACCATCAAATCCGGTGCTAGGATCATATTTCAAATTATCAACCACAACATTTCCATTAGCATCTTGGATATCATAATTACCCATTTGCAAACCATCGCGGTCAGGTACCATATGATAGCCACCGTTCATTTTGACACCGTTATATTGGTCAACCATTGGTGATCCCGATACACTACCCGCTGAAATACTAGAAAAATGACTTTTTACTATATCGACAGCTTCCCCGACAACAAGAGTCCCCGCTGCGGCAAAAAAGCCGCCCATAGCAGCACCACCTAAGGCCTTGCTATTTACGTATCCATTTTCAAGCTTTTTCACATCGTCGATATTACTCTGGATAGCCCGTCCTATCTCACGCCCAATATACTCCTTACTCATAATTTTTTTCAGTTCGGCACCATGGGGTATTCCAAGTCTGGTGCAAGTATCCACGTCGAGTGAACGCACAAGTGGTGAAAGCACGTTAAACGCATGCTTTCTCGCATTTTCAAACTCTGAAATCCCACCTTCTTTTCCTAACCCCTCAAAGTCTATGACATCATAACCCCTGTCGAAGAATCCTCTACGTACTTGGGCCTCGGCGGCGGCCAACAACGCAGCTTTCAGGGCTTCGTCTCCACCTTGGTCAATTTTTTCCTGATCGACGGTATCATAGATAGCTTTGGCTATTTCGTCATAGGGTTTCGTTTCATATCGTAGTTCTTCTAATCTTTCTCTATTTTTGTCAGATAGGTTATACTGCAAACCAAGCGTTCTCTCAACCCTATGCTGCCTGATCTGCTGCCTGGCCGCTCTCCTAGCACGCATAGCACCCACCGTTGCTCCGCCAACACCAAAGAACACAACACGTCCCGCGTTACGTATAAGACTATCGCGGCCCAAGCCAAGAACAGTTGCAGCGGCGGTAATTCCTACCGTTACAGCTGTCTCTGGAGCTATGCTAATTGCCGCACTTAAAAGTTTATTCTTTTTACCTTGACTATCCACCCAGTCCAGAATCTTTTCGGTCCTATCGCGCCTGAGATTTTTGTTACTCTCCAGTCGAGACTCCGCCATGATAATAGGCATGTTTTCTATTGCATGTACTACGGATTCCCTATTTATATTTGCCCCTCTTGCCTTAAGCACCAACTCGTAGAAGTTGTGAGAGGTTATCATACCTCCGCCGTACAGTTCGTCCGGATGCTCCGCAAGGATTCTTTGGTATTCCCCCTCAACCTCTTCCTCTGTTGGACACTGCCGCTGCGTATCGGTAACCTCAACGAGGTAGCTGGTCAAATCTTTATAAAGCTGTGAGTCTTTGCTAAGTTCTCGCCTTTGTTCGCCTATAGATTCTGAATAATGACCCGCCAATGCACGAGTAACAGCGTTGATCTTTGCCTGTTTACGATCCTGTTCATCAGCGTCTATATGCTTGTAGATATCTTGACTCTTAACAGACTCGGCGAAGGCTTTGTTTGAATAATGACGACGAAAAATCCCCTTCAGTGTCCCCATCTTCCAAAGAGAATGTCCGATTGCCTTTAGTCTACCTCTCTCTCGAGATTCATTTGTTTCGGCACCCAGTCGCGCATCAGCAGCAACATCCGCGAGAGCACGACCATTGCGTGTCTGGTCGACAATGCCTAATCGCAAATCTAATACGTCATCGTGCCCGGTAGGTCGGGACTGTGGAGGTTGCGCCTGGGGTGACCGTGGAGTATGCGGCACGGAGATATGTGGAGCAGTCGGTTGCGGCGCAGGTTGTGACGGCGTAGCCGGAGTAGTAGTTGATACTGTACCCAACCCTCTCAGTAAAGAGTCCCCTACCTGAGCGATCTCGGCAATAATATCCTCTTTTGTGTTTTTTTGTGTCTCAGAGCTGGCACCAAGTTCGGCTCCCTCATCCGATTGACCCTCAGCGCTATCTTGTGAGTTACTCCCATTCTCAGCATAGAAATCTGTTTGAATAGCATCATGAGCTTGACGTATTTCAGCTATGTCTGGATGCGACAAAATATCCGCATCGGCCTTGGATAGGTCCAGATCCTGCTCAGTACGAGGTGGTGATTCAAGTGTTCCAAGCGGGCTCATCGCTCTTGACTCCCCGGTGAACCAGCCAAATACAACCGTCGGAATTCAATCAATGTATTAGTAACGATTTTTTCGGTATCAATACCGCTTTGTTGTACCAAGTCCTGTATTTGTACTAAAGATGTATTTTCATCCTCTATGCGTTTGCTGATCTCCTCCAGCTTATCATCTGGCAACGCATTAATAATCGCCCTATTGATCAGTTCCTGCAACGTCTGCGCCACCTCTTTAATCACATCTGGGCGGACATCATCAGTCAACCCTGGCAGATTTTTCTCTGTCAGCATGTCGTCAACAAACTCTTCGAGCTGCTGCTGTGATGTTGCCGTGTTATCCACAGTCTTTTTTCCTTTTTTGTGTTTTTTACCTCTGGCACGATAGTAGCATACGCATAGTAAATACGCAATACTACAAAATGACGAGCATAGGATTATTACGACAGAGTACGCTTGACCAGTTCGCGGGTAAAGAATTCGAGCGTGTCGCCGATCTCCAGCTGGAGTTTTTTGTCTGTTTTGAGACTGAGACCACACATTTCACCCTCAAACACCTCTTTGGCTTCTTGCTGATTGCGCTGGACACTGGTGACTTCTACCTCTGCCAACACCTCATCGCCACGCTTTGCCCTGACCAACAGACCAGATGCTATTTTGCCGCTTGTGACTTCGCCACCTGCAATTACCATGTCTTTCAGTGTGCGGAACACACCCTTCACCGCCAGCGTACCGATTTCTGTCTCAACCACCTCTGGTGCGAGCAGTTGCTCCATCGACTGGCGTGCGTCATCGAGCAATTCGTAAATCACTTTGTACAATCGTACCGCCACTTTGTCGCGGGCCGCCAAGCGTTTGACAGCTGGTGGCAAATCAACATTAAATCCATAAATCACTGTTTCGTCATCAGCAGCCAGACGAATATCGTTTTCCGATATAGTACCCACACCGCTGCCAATTACGCGAACAGTTACTTCGCCGCCACTCGTATCAAGTAGCTTTAAGCTGTCGATAACAGAGGTGAGCGAGCCTTGTACATCTGCCTTGATAATCACTTTGAATTCCTGGGATTCATTTTTTTGGCTCATCATTTTTAGCAGGTCTGCGCCAGTCACATTCGTACTCGCTGCTGCACGCTCTTGTTCAATTCGCGCTTTTTCGGTCATTTGCCGAGCTTCTTTCTCGTTTTTAACAATCACAAATTCGTCACCAAACTGTGGCAGCTCTTTAAATCCTGTTACAACAACAGGAGTTGATGGACCAGCTTTTTTGATCGGTTTGCCCGCAAAATCAAGCAGCGTGCGCACCTTGCCATAGGCGGTGCCCGCTACCAAGAAGTGTCCGGGCTTTAACTCACCCTGCTCTACTAATAGTCCGACGACCGATCCTCGCCCTTGTTCCATATGCGCTTCAATAACCAGACCCTGAGCAGGAACATCTACATCTGCTTTTAGTTCTTCCATGTCGGCAACCAGTAGTACCATATCAAGGAGTTTGTCCAAATTCTGTCCGGTTTTGGCACTGACTTCGACCATAACCGTATCACCACCCCACTCTTCAGGATTCAAATCGTATTCGGTAGCCAGTTGCGTCTTGACCAGTTGCGGATTGGCGGCTTCTTTGTCGATTTTGTTGATAGCGACAACGATTTTGGCATTGGCGCTACGAGCAAAGCGAATTGCTTCGACCGTCTGCGGTTTCACGCCATCGTCTGCGGCCACCACGATTATCACAACATCAGTCAGAGTCGCACCGTGCTGGCGGAGTGCTGCAAATGCTTCGTGACCCGGTGTATCCAGTAGCGTAATGGCGCGATTATTGCGCACTGTCTGGTAAGCACTGATGTGCTGTGTAATACCGCCAGCTTCGCCTTCGACGACTTTTTGACCCAATATCGCGTCCAGTAGGCTCGTCTTGCCGTGATCGACATGGCCCATTACTGCAACAATGGGGGGACGTTCAACTGCATTTTCGGATGCAATATGAGCAACTCGAGCCGTCGCGATGCCAGCTTCCCTTTTCTGTACGTCAGCATCAATGCCTAACTCTTCGACGATAATCTGTGCTGTCTCAAAATCAATACGTTGATTAATTGTTGCCGCAATACCGTTTTTGAACAATTCACCAATCAGTGTCGTCACCGGAATGTTGAGCGTTTCGGCAAGCTCGCCAACCGTGATTGAATCGGCAATGACAATTACTTTCTCCGCCATAAACGCTCCTTTTCATATCTGTTATATGTTGTTACCTTAACATCAAATATTGTTAAGGTAACAACGATATACTTGTTACTATTTTTTGCTCAAACTGAGCGAAATTTTGCGACTTTCTTTTTCGATATCAAGAATCTTGAAGTTCTTGCGCTCGTTGAGCATGAATACCTTTTCGGGGTCTGCATTGTCACCCTCGCCCAGTTCGCTGACATGGACAAGTGCTTCTACCGCTGGGCTGATCTGAACAAATGCACCAAATGGCGTAATACGTGTCACCGTGCCCTCGACAGTATCACCTACCTTGAACTTCTCTACTTCGTCCAACCATGGATCTTGTGTCAATTGTTTGACAGAAAGGCTCAAACGATCTTTGTCGATGGCGATAATCTTTGCTTCGATCGTTTCACCAACTTTTACATAGTCAGATGGATTACTGACGCGCTCCCAGCTGATTTCGCTGATGTGAACCAGTCCTTCGATACCATCAACATTCACAAATGCC
>CAZCYG010000009.1:0-12149 GCA_964502795.1 uncultured Candidatus Saccharibacteria bacterium
CCAGGTCATCTTCGTTGCATAAGTCTAATTCATAAAAAACGACAGATTTGCCGGTTATCTGTTCGATGCGATTTATTGATCCGCGGTTGCTGTTCGCAAGATTATCAACGACTATCACAGAGTGTCCGCTATTCAGTAACTCGATGACAGTATGACTACCTATGTATCCTGCACCACCGGTGACGAGTATGTTCATTGGTTGGTCCTTTTTGGGTAATTATCGTACGTAACTTTGCGTATTTTGGTAATAAACAGTGATTTGTCGAAACGCTTTGCTTTACGGCGAAGTGTGCCCGGCAGAAATGTTAGTGACTGCGCATAGCGAATGGCGTTGACGACGTTTTCGGTTGTTTGGTCACGGAACAGTACGCCGCTTACTCCGTCCTCGACAATGTCTTTGCTGCCGCCGCGACCCAGCGCGATAACAGGTGCGCCCGCGGCGAGTGCTTCGACGGCCACAATGCCAAAATCTTCTTCGCTAGGGAATATAAAGCCTTTGGCGTGATTGAGTGCATTCGTTACCTCCAGGTCGGACGCATTGGTCAGGCGGTCATCGTAAAACGTGACGGTAGGCCCGGCAATTTTGACAAGGGCGTCATGTTCGGGACCGGTGCCAAATACTTTGAGTGGTATGTTTAGTTCGGTTGCAGCTTTGACCGCCAGGTCAATGCGCTTGTACGGAACCTGCCGACCCAGTGCAACATAAAAATCATCACGGACACGTGCCGGTTCAAACCGGTCGATATCAACCGGCGGGTGAATGACGATCGAAGGTTTGTCATAGTATTTTTTGATGCGTCGCTGTACTTCGGTACTGTTGGCAATAAACATGTCAACATTTTGAGCGGCTTCGTAGTCGGCTTTTTTGAGTGGGGGAACAAAAAACGGCATTGCAAGTCGTATTAACCAGTTCAATTTGCCAAAACCAGGGTCACGTTTGTAATTGTCATAGTGCGACCAATAATATCGGATAGGTGTGTGGCAGTAACAAATGTGCACCTGGTCAGGTCGTGTTTTTCGTACTTGCTTTGCTTCGGCACTGCTGCTGCTGATAATGATGTCAAATTCTGACAGGTCTAGATCGCGAAATGCCTGTACACGTTGCATGGGAAAGAATTTATGCAGTTTTTTGAGTGGTCCAGGCAGATGCTGTAGGCGTGTTGTGCGAATATCCAATCCGGCAAATTCGGGCATTTTGTCAGCGGCAAATGTGCTGGTATAAATCGGCGCATCGGGAAATGCCTCGTGGAGTGCTAGCACGACCTTTTCCGCCCCACCCATGTTTGTCAGCCAATCGGCAACGATCGCTATTTTGGGTGGGTTATTTGTCATGCGTGTTGGGAACTCCTTCTCTTCGTAGTAAAACTTTGGGCGTTTTCAGCAATATTTTCAGATCAAGCCAAAACGACCAGTTCTGAGCATAGTATAATTCCAATTCAACCCGTTTATCAAATGATAGATCGTTACGCCCAGATACCTGCCACAATCCAGTCATCCCCGATCGTACGCTCAAAAGCAATGGACCACGATCTTTGTAACGAGGAAGTTCAATCTTTTCGATTGGCCGTGGTCCAACTAGACTTAGTTCGCCGCGCAACACGTTTATAAGTTGCGGGAGCTCGTCGATAGACGTTTTACGGAGAAAGTGACCGAACTTTGTAATACGAGGATCTTGCTGGCTGGTGATTTTACGGCCGAGTTCGTATTCTTTTGCCAGATCAGGACGTCCCATATCGATAAAATCCTGCACGGCATCTTGTTTGCCATATTTCACTGACATGCTGCGGAACTTGAGCATGCCAAATGGTTGCGCATGACGGGTAAGTCGCTCAACGGGGATAAAGACAGGGCCGGGATTAAGAATTTTTTGTAAAATCGCGATGATAAGGAATAGCGGTGAAAGGATAATAATTAGGATCAGTCCAACAATAAAATCGAACACGCGCTTAACAATATCACCCCAGCCCACAAGTGGCGTCTGACTGACGTTGATCATGGGGTAACCAAGGAATACATCAACGGTATTTTTGCCGGTATAGAATTCTGGTTCGCCGGGTATGAAACTATAGGCGATGTGATTGGTCTGGGCAGCGGACAGAATACGCTGGTTGCGTTCGGCACTGTCGTACAAATCAGTCTGGATGATGGTTGTAATTCGCATGTCGGTGATTTTTTTAAGAGCTGATTCAACTGTTGTGAAATGTTCAACATTTAGTCCTGGTGGTACTACTTTTGCCGGACCGGCGATAGCAACGATTTTGTAACCACTACGTGCGGTGAATGACAAATTATCGGCAATGTCACGTGTCGCCGAACTGTTGCCGATGATTAACACGCGACTAATGCCACGCCCAAACCGAAATAATTGCGTTCGCACGAATCGTAATACTTCGCGTCCGATGACTAGCAATCCAAACGAACCAAAAAAGCTATAAACTGTCACCAGCCGTGCCGGAAAGATGTGTTTGCCTGTGACGTATTCCCAACCAATGATGACCAGGATACCGATAAACGCACCCAGGAGAATCTTGCCCCATTCAACCAGACGGCGATTGTAGGTACTGGCTGTGTATAGTCCTAGCGATGCAAAAATGATAATCCAGATTGGAACAATAACCAGAAATGCTTGCAGGTAATCGGCTGCATAGACACTTGCCAGCAGCGGACGATCGTCGTATTGTACGCGCACGACGTATGCTAGCGAAAATGCCGCCACGAGAATCAGCATATCCACCAGTACCAGTATCAGGCTGTAGAATTTGGTGTTTTTAGTTGGCATAGTTAAGGGTTATTATACCACTTACGAGCTCATAAGACTCTGGGGTATACTGGAAGCATGAACCAAAAGCTTGTCGAGAGGGTTGTAGCGGGTCTGTTACTGTCGATTGCTGTTGGCATGGCGATACACACGCCGGTGACATTGTGGCTAGGTGTATTGGCACCGGATTGGGCACTGGTAATCAAGGCATGGAAAGAAGTACTGATGGGTGTAGCATTAGTACTGTTATTTGTTGTCGCGGTGCAGCGAAAACAACTCGGTACGCTTTTATCAGATAGATTACTGCAACTAAGTTTGATCTATGCCGGACTACATTTTGTCATGATGATGGTGTTTCAGAATGGCCTGCAGGCGGCGGGTGCGGGCTTGCTAATTGATCTACGATTTGTCCTGTATTTTGTGCTGGTGTATGTTTTTTTGACCCTTTATCCGAGCTGGCGGCGAGCATTCATAGGAGCGTTTGGCGTGGGAGCGGTGATCATACTCGGATTCGCGGTACTGCAAATCACGGTACTGCCAAAAGATTTTCTGGTGCATTTGGGATATAGCAAAGCGACCATCGCACCGTATCTGACTGTCGACGACAATCCAGCGCTTATCCGTATTAACAGTACACTGCGTGGACCAAATCCGCTGGGAGCATACGCGGTTATTGTGCTTGGTATGGTGTCGGCGGCCATGTTGCGGTGGAAACTGCAGACACGTCGTAGTTGGTGGATTATTGGCGGGTTCACGCTAGGTGCCGTCGTGGCACTGGGCGCATCGTATTCGCGCAGCAGCTTGATCGCGGCTGTCGTGACCCTCACGGTTGTCGTGGTTGCGGCCGTAGGGCCAACGGTACGCAGGCGACTACTTATTACCAGTGGTGCAAGCTTGTTGATTATTGGTGCACTGGTCGTCACATTTCGTGATAGCTATATAGTGTCGAACGTGATCTTTCATGATAATCCCAGTACGGGTGCGGCGGTTGATTCAAATACCGGACACGTTGATTCGCTGGCCGATGGCTTTTCGCGCATGCTGCGCCAACCGTTTGGCGCTGGCGTGGGCAGCACGGGTTCAGCATCGCTTGTCGGCGATAACCCGCTGATTATCGAGAACCAGTATTTATTGGTCGCCCACGAAGTTGGCTGGGTAGGGCTGGTACTGTTTGCGTGGTTATTTATTGAGGTGTTGCGGCGATTGTGGACTCGGCGTCAAAGTGCACTGGCACTCGGCGTGTTTGCAAGTGGCATAGGACTGGCAATCATTGGGCTGTTACTACCCGTTTGGACGGACGATACGGTGAGTATCACGTGGTGGGGACTCGCGGCCGTGGCGGTTGCATCAAATGTTGTGTCAAAAACAACGTATAAAAAAGCGAGGAAGAAGCATGGCGCGTGAACGAGCAACAAAGAAACAGCAGGAGTTGTTGCAATTTATCAGTGATTTTTTAAAAGAGCATGAGTATGCACCTAGTTATCGTGAAATCATGGCGGCACTTGGATACAAATCAGTATCAACTGTTGCCGTGCATGTTGATGGGTTGATCGCCAAAGGCTATCTGACCAAATCTGATAAATCCGCGCGTTCGGTGCGACTGGGCAGAGAACAAACACCTGAACAAGAATCACATATAGTGTGGCTACAAGCCGAAATTGCCAAACATGATCCAGAGAGCACCGAAGCGAAAATATTGCAGCAGGCCCTCGGTATCATTGCTAGCGTATAATAGAACGCATGAGTCAGGAACATCTGACGATCATCCGTGGGCATCTTCGTCAGCATTGGCGACGGGTGAGTTTGCTAGGGCTTGGTGGTGCGGCGGGGCTACTGATTATCGTACAAATGCTCTATCCCTGGGGTAATTTGCCGCTCTATGCGACGATCGACGGCATTGACGTGAGTGGCCGTAGCGTGACTGACACGACAAAACTATTCGATGACAAATACAAGTCACTAAAAGTCGGGCTGTATTTTGGTAATAGTCCCAAAGTATACCGTGAGCCAACCACAGCCGATATTGGTATAAAGACCAGCAGTCAGAAGCAGGTGGAATCAGCGCACTATGCATGGTGGCTGCGACTTATCCCAACGTCGCTGTGGTGGGCGCATAGCGTGGCAAAGCCTGGCACTCCAACGTATTCGTATGACACGGCAACGTTGAAATCATACATGACAAAAGAATTAGGTGAATCGTGCGACGTAACGGCGGTTAATGCCAGTCTGGAGTATAAGAATAAAAAACTACAGGTAGTGCCTGCAATAGACGGTGGTACATGCAAGCTCGATGACGTACAAAAGAAATTAGCGGGTGCGACACCCACCCTTGCCGAGCATACAGTACGCATACCAATGGTTGAACATCCGGCAAAAATCCACGATGGTGACGCAGAGAGGGTAGCTGGCACGCTTACGGCACAAACAAAAGACGGTGTCACAATTGATGTAGCAGGCCAAATAGTGATGGCGACCCAGTCGGATGTGCTGGGATGGCTGGATTTTGCCGCACCGGACAGCGGAATCGTTGCGACGGTAAACACCGACAAGGCAAAAGAGTTTTTTGACAAACAGTTATTGCCAAAAGTCACCATTGCTGCGGGTACGAGCAAAGTCACGACGCTCGATTTTACGGAAATATCACGCGTGGATGGTACGAACGGCCGTACGCTTGACGTGGCAACCACGATCGCGTCGTTGAACGCATGGCTGGCGGATGGTAGCAAAAAGGTTGTTGCAGGCACCAAAGTAGTTGCTCCAACCGTCAGCTATACTCGCACCTACACGCCGACCGACACGGGTATCAATGCCCTGATTGCCCAGTTTGCCGAGAGTCATCCCGGTACCTATGGTGTCAGCTTTGCAGAACTGGACGGCAAGAAACGACACGCTGCCTATCGTGCCGATACGGTGTATCGTACCGCCAGTACGTACAAATTATTTGTTGCATATGGCCTGCTCAAGCGAGTAGAATCAGGCGCTTGGCACTGGACCGATCAAATACAGGGAGGGCGCGATTTGACGAAATGTCTCGATGACATGATCGTGAAGTCTGATAATCCGTGTGGTGAGACAATGCTGGAAAAGATTGGATACAAGACCCTGACGAACGAAATACGCGCGATTGGTCTGGCAAAAAGTTCGTTTGTAAATAACTTTCCTGAAACAACTGCGAGTGATCTGACGACATTTGTCGGGGCATTGCAATCCGGGCAATTACTAAACGCCAGTAACACGAACACGCTGCTTGCGGCTATGAAGCGCAACGTGTATCGTCAGGGAATACCAGCGGGTGCAACGGGTGCTGTTGCTGACAAGGTTGGATTTTTAGACGCATTTTTGCATGATGCGGCAATTGTTTACAGTCCAAGCGGTATGTATGCGCTGACTATTATGACCGAGAGTAGTAGCTGGGCTAATATTGCTGAGTTAACACGACAGATCGAAAAATTACACAGTCAGTAGCAATGGTATATTTGTATCGCTTTCACTACTTAATCATCGTGTCATACTAGAGGATCTTGAGGGAAACCTCAGGGATCTCCAGATATGCCACCGGGATAATGAATGATCCCATAATGATAGTGGCACAAAGATGACAAAAGCATAAACTTTATCTATACTGGGGCATAGTATGAATGCCCTTCAGGTGAACTATTGGCTGAAACAGCACTGGAAATTACTGCTACTTAGCATCATTGGCCTTGTTATTGTCGGACAGACAATCTATCAAATCGTCTATCCTGGCAGTCGCTTAATCCCGGGTACGGTCGTCGACGGATTGAACCTTGGTGGTATGAAATATGCTGATGCCGCAAAAAAACTTGATGATGCGTATGGTGGCCTAAAGCTGAGTATTTATTTTGGTGATAACCAGGCGGCATTTCAGTCCCCAAAGATGAGTGATGTGGGGATTGGAGTTGATAACGACGCGCGGTTAAGCGCCATAACGTATCCGTTCTATCTGCGAATTATACCGGGGTCTATTTGGTGGGCGCCGTCACTGGCAAAGCCCGGTGATATTGCCTATACCTATGACAAGACAAAAATCGCCGACTATACACAAAGCAAAGTGGGCAGTGACTGCAGCATCTCACCGCAAAATGCATCATTAAAACTTATTGATAGTCAGCTGCAGCTTGTCCCATCAGTTGCTGGCGGTGTGTGTGATATTACACAGTTCCAGCAAAAACTTGCCGAAGTGCAGCCCGATCCAAACAAGCAAAACAATGTGCGCGTAGCTATCGACGAAACACCCGCTCCTGTCACTGATGATATTGCGCGAGATCTGGCCGCAAAACTGAATGGTCGTCTGGCGTCGCCAATGCCAATAGCTGTCGATACGTCAACAGATACAATTCCTGGGCGAGTGGTACTCAGTTGGCTTGATTTTACTGCTGATGTACCGGAAAAATCGATTGATGACAGTTCTAACCAAACGGCGAGTCTCAAATTTGCGATTAATCAAAAGCGCATGGAAGATTATCTGAATCAAGGCATCGCCGCAAAGCTGGTTCAAAAACCAGGTGTGAGCAAAGTCACGACACTCGATTTTGCAGAAACATCCCGGGCAAATGGTGCGAATGGTCGTGTGCTCGACATGCCAAAAGCCGCTCAGTCTGTCGAAGATTATATCAATAACAAAACACAAAAAGCTGTCGGAGCAACGCAGGTTGTTGGCCCAACGGTTGTCTATACCCGTACCTATACTCCGACGAGTAATGGTTTTTCGGCACTTTTGGCGCAATACGCACAGGATAATCCTGGCACGTGGGGCCTGGCATTCACCGATCTTACCGGTGTGACGCATTCACGCAGTGCGACGTACAATGCCGATGCTCAGATAAAAGCTGGTGGTGCTCATGCGCTTTATCTGGCGTATACCGATATCATGGAAGAAAAGGCCGGTAACACGCGTCCTGTCGACATTATTAGTGGCGACAGTAACGTGACCGAGTGTTTCAAAGACATGCTGCAAAAATTTGATGAGGGTTGCCGTACGGGATTCTATGACCACTTTGGCTATGCGACGATTGCATCACGGTCGGCTGCACTGGGTCTGACAAAGACGAAATTTATGGGCGAAGACACGGTTACGTCGGCTAATGATCTGCAGAAGGTTATGGTAGGCCTGTTTAAAAATCAAGTCGCAAAAACAGAAGGTGGATCGCGAATCTTGAGCACGATTAAAACCGTACGTGATGAGGATGGTATACCCGCGGGTGTTGGTACTGGCGCTGGCCAAATCGCGCATGTCATTGGTGAGACAGATGCGGTGCACAACGACACGGCAGTTGTATATGGCAAAAATTATGGTACGTATGCACTGACGGTAATGTCAGACGGTGTATCGTGGGACAAAGTCGCAGGACTTGCCAAAAAAGTCCAAGCATTAAAAGCAGTCAAAGTACCAAAAGATGCTCGGTAATTTAGGGTAATTGCAGTAGGTGCACACTTTTTGATGCAAGTACTCGTGTAGGCTCAGCTGAAGCAGCTCTCGTATGTCCGCGCCAATGTTGCTCTGGAGCTGCACGGTTTGCGAGCCTGCTGCTAGTCGAGAAATTGCCGATACGTTCAGTCTTGCGGATAGCATCAGCTACTTTCATGATGTCAAAATAATCAATAACGTGGTGGGTGAGTTCGATGGTTCCGGTTCACTGAAAACAGTGTACCCAGGAAGAAATAAGCTTGATACCTTGGATGGACGCGCAGTTCCATCATCGAGTCGGGCTGGCGAACCAGCTTTACCTCGGCAGGCGGCGCTTTCTGACCTTCAAGGTAATTCTAATATAGCAGATAAAAGTGGTAATGTCAATGGTCGCGCTTTTTCCGCTTCTTCTCGGAACGCTTCACTAGATATAAGCCAAGAACGCCCCAAAACACTAGGAATACAAGGATACTCCATAAGGTATAATAAAGGCAATCATGAACGTAGAGCCCTATCTGAACGATTTGCTTGTAATGGTAGCGCGGGCTAATGTGGCGATTTTGGACGTATATCATTCGCGGTTTGCTGTCGAGATTAAATCAGATCATTCACCACTGACCCAGGCTGACAAGTCATCACACGCGATTATTACTGCCGAACTGGCGAGAATCACCCCGGGTATCCCGGTTGTGAGTGAAGAGGGCAACCAGGAATTCAATAGTCAGGCAGTCCTGGCGGATACATTCTGGCTGGTAGACCCACTGGATGGTACACGAGAATTTGTGGCGCGTACGGGACAATTCTGCGCGGCGATTGCACTGATCGACAGGGCTGTGCCTGTATTCGGTATGTTTTCGATACCGACAGAGGATACCATATATTATGGTGGTAAATCACTAGGTGCATACAAAAAGATTGGTGATGCTGTTGCTCAACCTATCTACGCAGCACATAGTCACATGGGCATTGTACTTGCGAGCCGTATGGACCAGGGCGGAGCGACGGCAGAGTACATCGCACAGCATTTTGGTAGCGATGAGCTACTGGCATACGGATCAATGTTGAAATATGGCATGATCGCTGAAGGCAAGGCTGATGCGTATCCATGTATCGATCGACCGCTCAAGTTATGGGATCTCGCCGCTGGACAGGCAGTCATCGAAGGCGCTGGCGGCAGCGTAACACGACCCAACGGCAGTCAGATAAACTACAACAATTCGACATTACTCGTGGGCGATTTTGTCGCTCGATCTACTGTATAGAAATATAACCGCCGGTCAACGCAAGGATGACACCGATGGCGGCGCATACTTGACCGATAACCCAGAACCGCATCGTGACTTTTGTCTTTTCCCAGCCGATTGCCTGCAAGTGGTGATGGACGGGTGCTGCGGTAAAGATTTTGCGGTGAAACAATCGTTTCGAGGTGATTTGCAACAGACTTGACCCTGCTTCGATGACAAATACCAACGCGATGATAGGGAGCAAAAATAGCGCGTTTGTCAGCATGGCCACCACGCCCAGTGCGGTTCCGAGTGAAAACGACCCGACATCACCCATGAAGAACCGAGCTGGTGGGATATTGAACCATACATATGCCAGTAGCGCTCCAACGACTGTGAGACAAAATGCCGCAATGCCAAAGTTACCCTGTAATGCCGCGATGATGCCAAACGCGCCGTAGGCACTCGTTAAGAGTCCGCCTGCTAGTCCGTCCAGCCCATCGCTGATATTGACTGCATTGCCCGTGCTCACGACCACCAGGATGAATAGTGGGATCAGCCACCAGCCGACAATGACATCGGCAAAAAATGGTATGTGTATCGTGGTATACCCCAGTTTGTAATAGAAAAACCATGCGCCAATTGCTGCGACCAGAGTGATCATGGCAAATTTGATCGGCGCACGAATTCCTGCCACGCCAGTTCCGTCACTACGGACATTAATAATATCGTCGATCAGTCCAACCAGCGCACCTCCGAGGAGTGCAGCCAATGGTAACCATGTTTGTTCTCGATCGAGATTAAACACTACTGTCACAATCGTCACAGCCACGACAATAATCAGTCCTGCCATAGTAGGAACATTGCGTTTGCGGGTGCTCAGTTGGGTAACAACTTGGAGGATTTCACCGGTTGTCGAGTGTGTGCGTTTACGTTTCCATAATTTGTATTTGTAGGCAAAATACGTGTAGATGGGGGTGAGGAGCATTGCCAGACAAAACGTGACAAATGTCAGGGCAAAAATAGTGGTAGATTCGTGGATGATTTGATCAAGCGAGATCACGCGTGTCCTTTTAGTTTTAGATCAGATTTAAACTCCATTATTATAGCATGCGCTGCGGCTTTTCTGGTTTTTCGCCAGTAAATATACTACTATTATGGCTATGGATTCGACCTTGATTATCATTCGCGGTGTGCCTGGTAGCGGTAAATCGTATATTACCTCGGCATTGGCCACGTCACTTGGTGCAGATACTACCGTCGTGCTCGACCCCGACGCGATCGACATGGACAGTCCGGAGTATCGTGCGTTTTCAGCTAACCTGTTGGCACAGGGCGTGGATCAAAAGTTTCACCCGTTTCGGTTCCTACGTCAGACGGGATACGATGGTATTTTGCAGCACAAAACAGTGATCTGGAATCAGGCGTTTAATGATTTTGATGGGTTTGAGATTACCGTAAAGCGTATGCAGGAATTTGCTCAGCAGCACAATATACCACTACGGGTATTGGTTGTCGAAATTGAAATCGACAAAGACACTGCGCGCGCGCGTATCGCACAGCGAGTTGCGGCCGGGGGTCATGATGTGCCGCCAGAAAAACTCGATCAATTTATCGCTAGCTATCATAGTTTTGCCGGTCGTGGCTATGACACAGTAACGATCGATGGCGCTGGCAATAGCGATGAG
Organism: uncultured Candidatus Saccharibacteria bacterium; assembly: GCA_964502795.1. Taxonomy (GTDB): domain Bacteria; phylum Patescibacteriota; class Saccharimonadia; order Saccharimonadales; family Saccharimonadaceae; genus UBA2112. Next base: position 11,098 of record CAZCYG010000009.1, read on the forward strand.
TCTGTCAGATCCATCATGGACATGGTACGATAGAGAAGTACATTATTAATTTATACGTATCCAGAGTGCAGCGAGAGAACTAGCTTGATGACCTGCCGACAACCAGTGCTTTGCACCAGGTGCCAATTCTAGCCCTAGCGGGAAGATATAGATGAAAACTCCTTTATCTTGCCGCGTGGGTGGAAAGATACGTGAAAGGAGTTATTTTTATGCCATTTTATCGAACTGCCGAATCAGTATCACCAAAACATCCGGACAAAATTTGCGATCAAATCAGTGATGCAATTCTGGATGCGCATCTGACACAGGATCCACATGCACGTGTGGCAATAGACGTTGCGGGCGGGCATGGTATCGTATTTGTAACCGGCGAGGTAACCTCTAAGGCCATTGATATTGATGTGGCAAAAATTGTCAGGCGGATTGCTGGTGATGTCGAGGTGATTGAGCACATTTTTGCGCAGAGTCCTGAGATCGCTCAGGGCGTTGACACGGGGGGTGCGGGCGATCAGGGTATCATGGTTGGGTATGCAACGAGCGAAACAGAGGAACTGTTGCCACTCGAAGTCGTACTTGCCAGGCGGTTAAATCAATACCTCTACAAAAAATGGCCATTTGACGGCAAGACACAGGTAACGATTCTCGATGGCAAGGTTGTATCGATTGTCGCGAGTTTTCAAAACGCTCCTCGCGAAGAACTAGCGGCGGAGGTGCAGGCATGGCTGCAATCAGAACCATTAGCTGTGTCCGAGAGTGAGGTTGAACTGCATATCAATCCTGCCGGTGACTGGCGACAGGGCGGATTTGATGCTGATGCGGGGCTGACAGGTCGCAAATTGGTTGTCGACAACTATGGACCACGTATTCCAATTGGTGGCGGTGCATTCAGCGGCAAAGATCCATCCAAAGTTGATCGCTCGGCCGCCTACGCTGCCCGCAGGATCGCCGTTGATTATCTGCGCAAACAAAACGCCAAAGAGGTGTATGTTTATTTAGCCTATGCGATTGGTCACGACCAGCCACTTGAAGCAACGGTTGTTGTTGATGGTGAT
>CAZCYG010000010.1:0-11929 GCA_964502795.1 uncultured Candidatus Saccharibacteria bacterium
ATTGGCTGATAGTATCCCGTTGCGCCAGCGGGTGATGCTAGCAAACTACTAGATTTTGTTAAAATACCTAGAATATTCGTTACAAAACTGGACCCGGTCGGTTGTCCTGATTTATAGGGGTTGATAGTTCCAATTAATCTACCTGCGAATGAATACTGGTTAGAGGTATCGAACGGGTTGCTCTTGGCCTCGTCTGCTATCCCAGCGACGTATTCATCGTAATCGTCCTGTGTCTGGGCGGCATATGCCTTGACTGCTGTTATTGAGGTTGCGGGCATTAGCCCGGATGCCCTGCTTTTCTCCATTAGCATCAACCCCACGCCAGCGGCGATGGCGTTGCCCAGGTCGACACCTGCTAGTCCTGAATTTAGGTCGGCGTTGGCAATGCGTCTTATAGCTTCCTTGGTAATCTGTCCGGTAATGAATTCCATGATGTCATCCGAAAAAGCAAACATGGCAATTGCCCCTGCTGCACACATGAAGGCTCCGGCGGGATTTGCGCACCCAACAAGTCCTGCCAACGAAGCTGTTTTACCGGCAAAACATGCTTTTTGAATATTTTCTGTGCCGATCAGGTTTTCTGCTGTGCCAAGTATGCCTTGGCCTTGGATTGCCGCAACGGCATACCAGGGAGTATATTGTTTGGTAAACTCTTTCAGTTTTCCAAAGTCACCATACATCGCCGCCTGAAAGCCTTGTGAATCAGTGGCGGTAAGACCATATTTTGGATTATCCGATCCATCGTCCAATTTCTCTTGATTGTCGTATGATGTTAGTCGATCTCCGATATATTCAGCTGTTTCAGGCTTGATGCTCCCTTGGTCTATTATTTGCGCACCTGCTTGTATAAAAGGAAATGAGAACCGTATCAATTCTGAATAATACTCTAACTTGACGACCGCAACGGCGCCGCTGATGGTTGATTTGGCTGCGCAGAGTAGTGCCACAACGCTACCGGCACCGCCTACTGCACTTGATGCTCCTTTTAGTTTCCCGGACATCTTTTCGGCAAGTGCCTTTAATTTCGGATCAAGTTTCGCGGTTATTTTATCTATTGTTGCTGTGCGTACTTTCTCCTTTGCGGCAGTTGCTGCGCTATTCACTCTCCCAATCGTTTTTTCATGCACCGCCCCCAACAGCTTAGCGTACTGTTTATTGACATTTTCCTTGGCTTGATTTAGTGACGTCCTCAAGGCAGTGGTCTTCTCCTTTGCGGTTGTCCACTTTTCTTCTATTTTGCGAAGTGCGTCATCTTTCGCTTGTAGCAACCGGTTTCTTTCCTTTTCCTCGTCTTCTGCATCAGTCGTCTTTCCATCGGTCGCACCTCCGCCCTCCTCTGCGGTTGTTGCGCCGATATGCTCATCCATATTCTTATTATTTTCCGCGGTGCGCTCGGCTTTGTTTTTCTTGGTTGATGTTTTGAATACACTCCCCAGACTTAGTTTGTACTTTTTTAGGACGTTGCGCATCTTTGCCTGTTGATCGATGAAAAAGGCTGCTTTAGGGTTATCTATCCTCCACAACGTGCGGGCGACGTAGGGCTTGTCTTTCATTGCCGCTTTGTAATCTTTGGCGTTGCGTATCTCGGTCTTGTTGCCCTGAGGGTCGGTAATGTCAATGCCGGTGATGATACTGCGCCTAAGAACACTTTTACCCTCATGTATTTCGACACCCGGTATCGTTTTGAGCCGTTCAACTTCGGTTTTGCTCATCGATTTTACTTTGCACTTGATCTTGGACGAGGTGCAGTCTCTGTCTGATCCAAACAGCGCTCCGTAGCGCGCTTTCATCATCATGCTGTTTGCTCGCACGTCGAACGTCCCGTTGTTGGTAAGGGTTTTGTCCAGCATGACCAGCAGCGATGCAGGTCCGGTTATCACGCCACCCAGACCCATGAGGGCAAGGACAATCCCGATGATGCTACCGGTCGGCCCTGCTTTTTTAAGGCGGGATTTTTTGCCATCGGGCTTTAGTATGGATTTTTCATTGTCATCGTTTTTGTAGAGGTCATCGGCTGCTTCTTCCCGTTCTTTGATGTCGGGGTCTTCGTCACTGTCATCCTTTTCATCAAGCGCATCAAAATCCTGACTGTATTTACGGTCCAGATCCGCTTCGAGCGATGCCAGATCATCGGCAACGGCATGGCCGTTGCTGTCGAACGTATCGCGGTATGCTTTGTCGGCGATATCTTTGCTGTCTTGCTCGTTGTCTGTTTGTGTGGGCATGGATTACTCCTAGATTTGCATGCCTTCCGGCTCGTCACTCGTAGCTTGCTCTTGAGCGGCGCGCTGTTTGGCAAGTTCCTCCATGCGGCGCTGTTCTTCCTGCTGGATCTGCTGTACAGGGTTGGTGGTGACGAGTTGGTGCTCGGTCCGGCTGGCGACAACCTGCACGTGCACGTGGTTGGCACCGGCAAAGAACAGGCCCTGCCCTACCGGGAAGTTCGCCAGGCGTTTGCGTTCCTCGTCGGTTAGCTTGAACACGTCTGCCAGCACATCAACAGCACTTGGTGATTGTTTGAGCAGCAGTTGCATGGAGCTGTTGGCGACAATGGCGCGGCCCATTTTGCTGGCCATGAAGTCCTCGACATCCTGGCTGATGGTGGTAACGCCCAGGTAGTATTTTCGGGCGCGCTTTGCGAGTGAGAACAAAAAGTTCGCCGAATCTTCATATTTCATTAGCTGCCAGGCTTCGTCGACAATAAGCATACGTTTTTTCAGGTGGCTGCGGGTGACGTTCCAGATGTGTGACAGGACGATATACATGGCGACCGGTCGCAACTCGTCCTCAAGGTCGCGAATATTAAATACGACCATTTGATTATTGATATCGATATTTGATTGCTGGCTAAATATACCGGCGAATGTACCACTAGTGTATTTGCGCAGACGCTGCGCGAGTGCCGGACCGCTGCCCTCCATGTGGACGAGCGTGTCGTAGAGGTCAACCATTGTTGGTGGCCGCGACGTGTGCGTCAGCGGGTCGCTGGTAATGCCCGCGCGGGCGTAGGTATCGATCAGGGCCTGATCCAGGTCGGCTTCTTCGGCAGGAGTCATGGCGGAGGTGTTCGTCTGGCCGTTTGCCAGTACCTGCGCGCCGCCCAGCATCAGCCGCAACAGTCCGTGGAGTGTCACTAGGTTGGCACGCAGCGCATCGTCGGCTTCTTCGGTATCAATCACGCGCGGCAGGTCAAACGGATTCACGCGCACGTCACTGTTCAAGCTCAGGCGAATATAGCTACCACCAACAGCGTCAGACAGTTTTTGATACTCGTTTTCGGGGTCGATAATCAGCACGTCGGCGCCCATCATCATTGACCGCACGGCTTCCAGTTTGACGGTGAATGATTTACCGGATCCGGATTTGGCGAACACCACCATATTGGCGTTTTCCAGGGTGAACCTGTCGAATATAATCAGGCCATTGTTGTGCATGTTGATGCCGTACAATATGCCTTTTTCTTGTGTTAGGTCGGCGCTAGTGAACGGGAACGACGTACTGATCGCGCCGGTGTTCATGTTGCGGCGAATTTGCAACTGGTCGGTCATCTGCGGCACGGTGCTGTTTAGCCCTTGTTCCTGCTGGCTGGACGCCACCTTGCTAAATACCAATTGCTGGCCAAATATCGTTTCGATCTTGTGCTGGATAAACGCCAGTTCGTCCATGCTGTCGGCATATAGCGTGATGTACAGACCATAACGAAAGAACCGTTCTGACCCCACCTGTATCTCGTCGCGCAGCTCTTCGGCGTCGTTCAGCGCTGCTTCGAGTCCTGGGTCGCGCGTGCGACCCTTTTCGGCGTTGATGGCCATGGTTGCCTGCATCTGCGTCACCTTTTTGCGCAGATTTTTCAGCACGATCTCGGACTCTACCGGGTAAAAGTACATGCTGACATCCAGCACTTCGTCGATGTTGATAATGCTTGATAGCCATCCGGTGTAGATCTGGCGTGGGTACGCATAGACGTACAGCGTGCGACCATATTTTGTGCCCAGGCGGAAATAGCTCGAGTGGATCTCCAGGCTGGCTGGCGCAATCAGGTCGCGCAGTGTGCGAATACCCTTTTGAAATGCCTGCTCTACCTCGGCCTGTTCGCGTGCTCGCTGTTGAGCGGCAATATCAACTGCGTCTGGTCGTTTCGCACTCATCCAGCCATCTCCTGCGGCTTGTCTTCTTCGCGAACAAGGTGTGGGCGTGGTGCTTCGCCCTCACCCTTGCGGACATACATGGATGTTATGCTGGAAAAATCGCCCAGTTGTTCACGCACGGCGGTGTCAGGGTTGTAAAAGTGATAATAAAGCGACCCCAGCTCCTTGGTAGTGAGCGGGACACATTTGATACCCAATTGGAACAACCCGCTCATAACGGCGTCGACGTGATTTTTGATCTCGTCCTTGGCCTTTTCGTACTGTTCATGATTGACCACGATAGCGCGTTGTTTTGGTGCGCCGCCAAATATGGTGCTAAACAGGCTTTTGCTGCTGCGTTTGACCGATTCCAGATCGCCATGCGGCCAGTACGGTACGATGACATAGAATGTTTTGTCCATAATGTTTGCTTCTTGGCTGAGGGTGTCGATAAAGTCAATATAATCGTCGGTCAGGACGTTGAGTAGCATGTTCTCTTGGTCGCGACGGATGTTTGTCAGGCGCTCGATGTAGGGGCCAATATCGACGCGCTGTGATCGGATAAGGATTTGTATAGGGAAATACAGTGAGTTCAGGAAATTCTGGTAGCTATATTCGATGCCCTCACGCTCTTTGCTGCTCATCAGGTCAAAGTTGATTGATTTGCACGCAATTACCGCGCGGAAACTGCCGTCGTTCATGATCACCATGTTGTCGCGCAACTCGCTGAATAGCAGCGTGTTTTGGGTCGTATTTGGATTGGTTGGCGGGGCGGGTGTCTGAGCCTGGTCGGGTTTTGCGCCAGCAGGAACAGCGCCTGGTTGTCCAGGTTGCTGAGCGGGCTGCCCGACCGGGGGTGGCCCTGCCTGCTGATTAGGATTCATCGTGACATCCTTTTGGACATGTATTGTTTATTCCTCTCCCACCTAATGGAACGAAATTGTCACTTCTTCGCCGTCGCGCAGTACTTTATTTTTTTGCGCGACTCGGTTAGCTTCACCTGCCAACGTTTGCACCGACACGTCGGTTTGCTGTGACAACTCACTCGCCTGTTCACGGGTTAGTTCCATTGTACCAGTATCTGGGGTAGAAACGCTAGTGCTTGGTACCGGATTTGTCACCGATATGCCACGCGTTTCACCTATCTGTTCAGAGAGCGCCGTTGCATAGGCAATCGCGTCACGGCTCTCCTTTTCGGCGACTTTTTGCATGGTATGCTGCTGGCGAGCGCGGATTTCGTCGATTGACGGCAGGGTGGATACGGGTGTCGTGTCGTCTGCTGCGGGTTGGCTGGTTGCCGTGGGGTCAGACGTGGGCGCCACGCCAATTGATTGCATGGTCGCAATAGCATCCTGGCGATGTTGTGTCGCTTCGTCGGACAGGTGTTGCGTCATAGCCTGTGCTGACGGGCTAGTGCTGTCCATTATATCGGGGGTTTGTTGCGATTCGTAATACAGATCGGTGCTGATTGAATTATCGGGTGTTGTATCGGCACCCCTGATCGCCCAGCCATGCGTGTCGACCAGATCGGCAAGATAATTCAGTCGGCGCGATGCTTCGCTCTCATCTAGCTCTTTAGTCAGTATCCGCTCGGAGTCTTTGGGTGGAATAATCGTGACAAACGAATCAATCCCGTCGGGTTGCCACAACCGTTTGCGTGATTTCAGGAAATAAAACGATACCACCGCCGATAGATATGCTTCCATGGGCTGATCTTTGCGCAGTGGCAGTGCGAGCGCGGCAAAAAACACGATAATTGGCAACGGGATAATCGCCAGCGCCAGGAACATGCGCGACAATCCCCATGCCGCCGCCATTGCAACCGCCACGATGATCAAATAAATAAACTGACGAAAACTAAACGGCCCGATCAGCTTGTCGTCCGCTTCAACGTCCTGAGGTACCTTGTATACCGCCATAGATAGGGGTATTATAGCTTACTTCTTATGGTTTTGCGAGGTTCCGCGAGCCTGATCACACCTCTGCAATATTGTAGTGTGTCGCCGAGTATATATACTGCTCGACAAACAGCTCCCGAAACGGTACGATGCTGTTTTGTTCGTAGAAGATCAATGTTGCTTCTTTGTATTCGCGTTCATCAACGTTACGATACGAAAGCGGCGCCAGCCCTGCGCGCAACAAGAGCGAGTTGGCAAATACCCGAGCTGTACGCTTGTTGCCATCTTCAAACGGCTGCAGGTAGCTGATGCCAAGCACTGCCATGAGCGCTTGCTCATAGGGGCTTGCTTTGTCTGCTATCGCCTGTACGAGTACATCTAGCTGCTCGCGTAGTTGTTGTCGCAACGAGAGCGGCGCGTAGGCCGATCCGGTGATACCAACAATTCTATTACGCACACCTCGCTCGACGCCCAATCCATCGGTCATCAGATGATGGATGTGTTCCACGTAGGTGCTATTGATGGGTACGCCATCGTGCATTGACTGTACGGCAAATAAATAGGCGTTCTTATGGTTGAGGATCATCTTGGTCTCGTATTTTGATTTGCCTGGCGCTTCTATACCATTTTTCAGTAGAAACTCGGTATCGAGGAGACTATATGTATTGCCCTCAATTTTTGACGACTTCCATGAAAACTCAATCACAAATCGTTCAAGCTCCCGCTGATGTACAGAGGGGCTCATATTGCGCGCATTGTCATGAAAGGTTTTTGTAGCCTGTTCTAGGCTACTGGCCTGGTTTATGGTGAGCAGCTGCCTGCTTGCCATAGCGGGAAATACTGCGAAATTATATTCGGTCGCAGCGCGCCGGTCCTCTTCATCTTGTCCGTAGTAGTCGCCCAATGTATAGGGTATAAAAAGCCGTGAGCGATCAGTGAGAGCATACCGGACGCCCTTATTCTCGCCGCGTTTTTCGAGCAGACCGCGCTCAACCAGCTCGCCTAGGTCGCGTCGCAGTGTCGCTGCGGATACGTCAGGAAATAGCTCGGCAATTTTGCCTGCACTGAACCATTCACCCACGTGTCCTGCACGAATAATCTGCTGCTCTCTGGGCTCTAATACTGATTTATCGCTCATAACACGTTCTATTATGTATCACTTTGAGCGATAAATCAACGATTTTTGAGCGATATCCACTTGTTTCTCATGGTTTACAGGGTTCAAACCGTAAGCTAACGGCCCGATCAGCTTGTCGTCCGCTTCAACGTCCTGAGGTACCTTGTATACCGCCATGTTTATTTGTATACCACCATTTCTGGTGGTATTATAGCATATTTTTTGTGGTTGCTATGGGGTGCGCTTTGGTCTAGGTCGACAATTTAACACCGGTCGCATCGGCGATCTGTTCAATCCAGCGTTCCAGACGCTCGATTTTGTGATCTCGAGCTGCCTGTTCTGTTTCGTAGGCGTCGATTCGCGCGATGAACTCATCGACAGTTTTGACTAAGTGATCATATGCTTTGTGTAGTTTACGGAACTCTTCGTCGTGTTGTTCAAGCTTTTGCTCGACTTTGAACAGCCGCATGTCCATACTATCCAGCCGCTTGTCAATGCCGTCAAACCGCTTGTCAATGCCGTCAAACCGATCGTCGATACCCTCAAAACGGTCATCTACCTGCTTGGCATAGACCCCCAGCGCATCCAAAATATTCTGTTCCAATTTGCCCAGCCGCTCATCCAGCCGCCTATCCAGGTACTCTTCGGTAATGTATTTCGTGTCAGCCATAGTACGTATAAGTATATGCGATCAACGGGTTGTTGAAAAGTGTCTATCAGCCGCACTGCCATATACTCTTGCAGGGTGACACCCTGCAAAACACCCTGCAACGGTATATGCCAATAGGGGTGGGACTAGATGTGATCGGCGTTTTCGGCGACGTCACCCAGGAGGATGTCTACTTCTTCCTGGATGATCTCACTTAGATCGGTGACATTTGTCTGGATCCAGTGCCATATCTGGTCGCCATCGCTATTTTTTAGCTGCTCGAGCTGCCCTAGTTGCTCGTCGTCCAGTTCATCAACGATGTCTGAAATGATACGCTCCTTTAATGTTGCGTCGAAATGTTCTGAAAAGGCAATAAATGTCGAATCATCTAGGTTAATGCCAATGCTTTGCAGAAAATCTTTCGAGAGTGTGCTCATTATATCTTCCAGCTTCCTTTTTTGTTATTGTATTCCTTTTCAACTTCAGCAAGTAAATTGATCTCAAACTTGCGAAGGCTGTTACCCTTCCAGCTTGCGATCTCTTTGTGAAGTCGTTCACGACGATGCTTGTCGTTATATAACTCTTGGCGTGCGCGTTGTCGCAAATTTGGATCTACCCGTTTCATTTCAAGTGCGTATTTTTTTTTCACTTTACGACGCCTATTTTTCTCGATAGCAACCTTGCGGTCTACGATAAACTTGTTGCGTTTCTTCTCGATCTCGGCGACTTTTTTGACCTCTTCCTCAAAGCCCCTGCTCCGCTCATGCATTCTGCCAAAGACCTTTTCCCGTTTGGCTTTTATACGATCGGTACTGGTTTCCAAGGCATTCAATTTGTACTGTATTCTATTCGCGCGTCTTGACCCAGGTTTGACTGTCAGTAATTTACGTTCTAGGCGTGCGGTGCGCGCTTCTTGACCATATTGTCGTAGCTCTTGCATAGCTATAGCAGACTGGGCGCGATCTATGCCATTGAGCGTGCGTATACGCAGACTTGCTTTTTCGCTAACCTCATTTCCTAGCTGGGGGCTGTGAGCAAGAGCATCCTCTAGCTGAGCGCTGTGTTCAAGAATCTCATGGCTTGCTGTATCGTCAGGTGAACTTATTGGCTGCTCAGGGGTGTCTGCCAACTCGGGTGTTGGTTGTTGTTCTGCTGGTGTTGGATTTGGTGCTGCTGGTGTTCGTTCTGACATTTTATGCCATTTTAGCATAAGTAATATAAAATGTCAAGTTTTCGTACCTGAATCTCAAAACCTCACCGAAACATACTAAAAGTGAAGTGCACGCGTACTTAGACCCTACTAAGTTACACGAATTGGTTAAAGGTGGATACGACGTACGTTATCGGAAATGCTGTCTATGTGCTGGACGCTGCCCTTTAGTTGCGCTATAAAGGCAGCTTGCTTGGTGGCGCTCATATTTGCGATAGCCGCTTCTTGTTGAACATGTTTCATGCCTGCAAACTTGGCAACGGTCATATCCTCCCAAGTAGCGGAGTTCTTTGTGAAGCTATTGAGTGAACTCTTGCCATCGCCGCCCGCCCACATCGCAAAGTCCTTGTTGGCGCCCATGACATCTCCATGATTTGATAGCATATTTGTCTTGAGGTCTGACATAACACCTCCTGCATAGCCAGCAGAGTTGACTGTGAGGTCTTGGGTGTGATCGCGGTATACTTTCATTCCATCATTACCCCTTTGAAACAAAAGGTTTTGCAAGGCTCTTGCTTGGTCCAAGTTACCATTCTTGATAGCGCTCCCAAATGCCTCACTGATTTTCTCGGTAGTCAGGTCGCTAAACGTTTGCTCATGCTCTTTCACTCGCTCGGCCCTCTCCTTGGCCGCAGCCAGGGCCAGTGCTTCACTCATGGCGTCCGCTTTACCACCCGCTCCAAGCGCCGTTTCTATTCCCTTTGAGGTTACCCCTTGCTGTATCGCCTGATTGATTGAGTTTGCAGCGACTTTATTTGTTGCGGTTTGTTGCGCTATTGCTAAATTCTTAGGATTTGCCACAACATTACCGGCTTTGGCCGCTTCGAGTGCTGACTCGCCTCGGGCCCCGCGGAGCTCCATATTATGGAGTCCTCGCATGATGCGACCTCCCGGTGTCCTCCTGCTCTTATCGAGTGCTCTCGTTTGATATCTTTGCCACGCTCCCTTGCGCAGCGCATCTTCGGGCCTGCGGGCTTGTTTGTTGGCGGCGTTGCCTGCGGTTTGTATCGCCCCAGCAATCTTGCCACCAATGTTGCCCGCAGCAGACAGTGCGCCCTTGAGCACCGCCCAAACGGCGATAAGAGGCGCAACGGCAATAGCTGCCGCTACAAGACCAAGCATAAACGGCGTGCTGCCGTCGCCGCATGTTTTGACACTGGCAGGGGCGATGACATTGCCGCTGGCATCAACCCGTGGGACTTGTATACATTTTTTGCCCTTATCACTATAGATCGATTGGGTGGTCTGGTTACTTTGTGTGATTTGGGTACCAGAGAGTGCCCCTCCTCCTACTTTGGAAGTTGTAGTTGTGCTGGTTGTGCCGGTTGCATCGATCGTCCTCGACGATCCGGACACCAGTATGATAGCGCTCGCCAATTGACCCGCGCCAAACAGCAACCCAACAATAGGAAATACCAGCAACAATTGCCAAAACATATTCAGCCATTTTTGGAAATATTTTTCGGTGTTTGGTAGCAAATACGCGACAAATGCGATGGGTGACAGGACGACCAGCAGTACGATAAACGCCTTGCGTAGCAGCAGGATGGCAATGATGACCAGACAGGTGATGACAACGGTGCTGACACCCAAAAACAGCACCGGCAGCAAGAACCAAACAACCGCAGCAACGCCTAGGACGCCAGCCGCTATCTGACCAAGCGAGCCACCGGATGTCTGATTGTCTATCAGACCAGTTTGTGGTGGCATGACGACGCTGGTTGTCACTTGTCTGGCGGTGTTTACCATGAAGTTCTGTATTTCATACCCAAGGATATTGGTCAGGTCGACCATCAGCTGACAGATGTAGTACGAGATATTGACGGCGATGGCGGCGACGATGAGTTTGGGCAGTAGTTTTTTGATGCCGTAATTGTCCAGTCCCCGCCCCGTGACCTGTGACAATATGATGATCAAAAACGCCGCGATGAATAGGATATTGGCGATATTGCGCGCCAGTTCCCACGCCACCCTTGTTCCTCTGCCCGATGATGATACCAATTCGGGCTCTGTCTGCAGGAAGTTTTTGGCCAGGAACTGAAACGCCTGATCGCCGATTTTGCCAGATGTTTCGATAACGGGACATAATATCCAACCGAGTTTTTCGATGGCGCAGGTTTCGGTACCATCGTCGTCTGTAGTTTTGTCGGCCTGATCAGTACCTGCGACTGCATTCGGGTCTGTATTGCCAGAGGGCGTCTGACTTGCGCCCTTTTTAGTCAAGTCATCACACTGCGTGAATACTCCGGCAAATTCTGCTTTTGTTGGCGTTGAACCATCTTCGCATTTACCATTTGTTGGTGCATAATCGGCGTAAGCATTTTGTCTAATCAGCACCGAGAGTGAAAATGAGCCAACAATAGCAAGGAGCGTAAATAGAATAACAGCCACCCTTGTTTGTTTTATGACCATGTGTACTTATAAAATACAACAGAAAACCGCTTATGGCAAGATAAGCGGTTTTTAGCGAGACCCCGGTTATCTAGCTGGAGGAGTAAGGTCTTCTACATTTTCGGTGAAGTATGGATTATCTTCTTGAATTTGATAAGTGAGTGAATAATGCGTCTTGTCGCCATCATATATATATTCTGTAAAGACCCGATTCATAACACTGAGACTGCCGTCGGGATTGTACTCAGTATCCATGTTGTTTGATACTAGGACAAAAGAGGGTCCTTCAAATGCTTGTGTTCCAAAATGCATTCCCTGAGGAAGTTCAGAGCTAACCCTCATTACTTGGATTCGGGTCGGATGTTTTTTCCCGTCTAGGTCATTCTGGGTAAATTTTTCATATGAGGTTGGATTCCTGAAGACTGCTCTGGCTAGATTTTCGGCTAATATTGGTTGCGTCATCGCTACATCAGTGATTGTATAAGTGTCCGCAGCGGCTTGTCGAAAAGCAGCTTCCGATCCCCGGCCGGACAATCC